>CAIODE010000416.1 GCA_903856875.1 uncultured Burkholderiales bacterium | reverse complement strand
GGCCCGCCCTCTCTCTCCAGTAAGGAAGCGTTCATGGCCAAACCACGAACGTTTGTCAGTCCTTGGTACCTGAGCGTTCAGAAACATTTTGGTCTCCTGCGCCTTCGGTGGCGGCCCGTTTTAAAAACAGACCACGCTCTCCTGACAGTTCAAATTATAAACAGGACTTACGAACCCTAGGCACTTTTTACATGCCAGAGTAATTTGGGCCCCCGCCGCCCTCTGGTGTGACCCAGACGATGTTTTGCGTGGGGTCTTTGATGTCGCAGGTTTTGCAATGCACACAATTTTGCGCATTGATTTGCAGGCGATCCGATTGGTCTTCGTTTTTCACATACTCGTACACACCTGCAGGGCAATAACGCGCCTCTGGTCCAGCAAACTTGGCCAAGTTGATGCCCACAGGCACGCTGGCATCCTTCAAGGTGAGGTGAGCGGGTTGGTTCTCTTCATGGTTGGTGTTGCTGATGAATACGCTGGACAAGCGATCAAAGGTGAGCTTGCCATCGGGCTTTGGATATTGAATGGGCTTGCACTCAGCCGCGGGCTTTAAATAGGTGTGGTCTGCCGCAGTACGGCGGATGGTCCATGGCACGTGGCCACGCAGCAAGAACTGCTCTATGCCCGTCATGAGGGTGCCCACAGTGCGGCCCTTTTTGAACCATTGCTTGAAGTTGCGGGCTTTGTTCAACTCGGTGTGCAACCAGCTGTTTTCGAAAGCCACGGGATAAGCGCTGAGTTCGTCATGTTGACGACCCGCTTGCAGTGCATCGTAGGCCGCCTCGGCTGCCAACATGCCCGTTTTAATGGCCGCATGGCTGCCTTTGATGCGGCTGGCATTGAGATAGCCAGCTTCGCAGCCAATGAGGGCGCCGCCAGGGAATACTGTTTTGGGCAATGACAAAATGCCGCCGGCTGTAATTGCACGTGCACCATAAGAAATGCGCTTGGCCGGTGCAATGCCTTTGGCTTCGTCGCCCTCAAAATACCAGCGAATGTTAGGGTGTGTCTTAAAGCGTTGGAACTCTTCGAAGGGACTGAGCCAAGGGTTGGTGTAGTCCAGGCCCACCACGAAGCCCACCACCACTTTGTTGTCTTCCATGTGATACAGAAAAGAGCCGCCGTAGGTTTTCTCGTCGAGCGGCCAACCTGCACTGTGCAAAGCCAAGCCGGCTTTGTGACGGGCAGGGTCGATTTCCCACAATTCTTTGATACCAATGCCGTAGCTTTGAGGGTCTTTGCCTGCGTCAAGCTTGAAGCGAGAAATGACTTGCTTGCCCAAGTGCCCACGAGCACCTTCTGCAAACACGGTGTACTTGGCGTGCAGTTCCATGCCCAGTTGAAAGTTGTCTGTAGGCTCGCCGTCTTTGCCAATGCCCATGTTGCCAGTGGCCACGCCTTTGACGGAGCCATCTTCGTTGTACAAAACTTCGGCGGCTGTAAAGCCTGGAAAAATTTCAATGCCTAAAGCCTCGGCTTGCTCGCCAAGCCAACGCGTGAAGTTTCCCAAACTGATGATGTAGTTGCCATCGTTGTGAAAGCAGGGGGGTAGGGTGAAATTGGGAACGCGCGTGGCACCCGTTTCGGTGGTCATCAAGAAGATGTCTTCTGTGACGGGTTGATTGAGGGGTGCACCCATTTCTTTCCATTTAGGAAAGAGCTCAGTCAAAGCGATGGGGTCCATGATGGCGCCGGACAAAATATGCGCACCAGGTTCTGAGCCTTTTTCCAATACCACCACAGAAACATCATGGCCTTTTTCCTGGGCCAACTGCTTCAAGCGAATGGCTGCAGACAAACCTGCAGGGCCGCCGCCCACCACGACCACGTCGTATGCCATCGATTCGCGGGGGCCGTGTGTGTTCAAAATCTCTTCGGGTGTCATGGGGAGACTCGCATTAAGTTAGGGGTCGAATGGCCAAATGTCGGCATGGTGACTCATTTTAAGCGCGGAACAGGCAGAATCGAAGCATTGGCAGAGGCTGAATGATCGCTCTTTGTTCGCGTCACATCAAAGACAAACACTTATGAAATTCGAAATACCTGAAATCAAGAAAAAAGTTCACGAAATGGTCATCCCCATCCGTTGGGGCGACATGGACGCCATGAAGCATGTGAACAACACCGTTTATTTTCGGTATCTAGAAACGGTGCGCATCGATTATTTTCAATCGATTGGCTGTGAACCCAATCCACAAGGCCAAGGGCCAGTCATCGTGAATGCGTTTTGTAATTTCTACAAACAATTGGAATATCCAGGCAATGTGCTGGCCAAGATGTTTGTGAGCGATCCCGGCCGCACCACTTTTGAAAGCTGGTGCACCCTGGAGTTGGTGAGTGAGCCAGGGGTTGTGTATGCAGCTGGTGGTGCAACCACCATCTGGGTTGATTTTCCGCTGCAAAAAGCAGTCACTTTGCCTGATCACATCAGAGCATTGGTGACACCCTGAATTCGTTCAAATGAACGAGTCCAATTACTTTTGTTTGGGCACGCGACCCATTAAATAAAATTCTGGGTTGGGCATCATGTTGCTGAAACTGGCCATGCGGTTAGACAGTCCAAAGAACGCCGTGATGGCTGCAATGTCCCAAATGTCTTCATCGTCAAAGCCTGCGGCATGCAAAGGCGCAAAATCTGCCTCTTCAATTTGGTCGCTGTGCAAACAAACTTTCATGGCGAAATCGAGCATGGCGCGTTGGCGCGGTGAAATATCGGCCTTGCGATAGTTCACTGCCACTTGATCGGCTACCAAGGGTTTTTTCTCATAAATCCGCAGAATGGCGCCGTGCGCCACCACGCAATACAAGCAGTTGTTGGCTGAGCTGGTGGTGGTCACAATCATTTCCCGATCGCCCTTGGTCAGGTTGCTGGTGCGACCCACGGACTCTGGCACCATGAGGGCATCGTGGTAGGCAAAAAAAGCGCGCCACTCAGCAGGACGGCGGGCAAAAGCCAAGAACACTTGCGGTACAAACCCTGCCTTTTCCTGGACTTCCAAAATTTTGGCGCGGATGTCTTCGGGCACATTTTTCAGCTCTGGCACGGGGTAGCGCTGGGTTTTGGGGCTTGCTGTAGCAGGCGTGTTCATGGCAATCCTTGTCAGTTTCCTGATTCTAATCACCTATTACACTACTTACTTTGAAGAATTCCCCTCTTAGGAGACCCCTGTGAACAAGATTTTTCCTTCTGCAGCCGAGGCGCTGAAAGGCGTCGTGGCAGATGGCCAGTTGCTGGCCGTAGGTGGCTTTGGCCTGTGCGGTATTCCCGAAGCTTTGATTGAAGCCTTGCGCGACTCTGGCATCAAAAACCTCACCGCCATTTCCAACAATGCGGGTGTCGATGGTTTTGGTTTGGGCAAGTTGCTCGAAACCCGTCAGATCAAAAAAATGATCTCCTCCTATGTTGGAGAAAACAAAGAGTTTGAGCGCCAGTTCTTGGCAGGCGAACTAGAGTTGGAATTTACGCCTCAAGGCACCTTGGCCGAAAAGCTGCGTGCTGGTGGCGCTGGCATTCCAGCTTTCTTTACCAAAACAGGTGTGGGCACCGTGGTGGCCGATGGCAAAGAATTGCGTGAGTTCGATGGCGAAACTTACGTGATGGAGCGCTCTTTGGTGCCTGATGTGTCATTGGTGAAAGCATGGCGTGCAGACAAATCTGGCAATCTTCAATTCCGCCTAACTGCACGCAACTTCAACCCCGCTGTGGCCATGGCGGGCAAACTGTGCATCGTAGAAGTAGAAGAAATTGTGGAAACAGGAGACATGGTTCCTGACCATGTTCATTTGCCCGGTATTTACGTTCACCGATTGGTTCTCAATAAGCACCCTGAAAAGCGCATTGAGAAACGCACCATCACTGAGAAAGCAGGAGTCTAAGCATGAGCTGGAGTCAAGACCAAATGGCGGCCCGTGCCGCACACGAACTGCAAGACGGCTTTTATGTCAATCTGGGCATTGGCATTCCCACCTTGGTGGCCAACCATGTGCCCAGCGACATTGAAGTGTGGCTGCAATCTGAAAATGGTATGTTGGGCATTGGGCCATTTCCCACAGAAGATGAAGTCGACGCCGACCTCATCAATGCAGGCAAGCAAACTGTCACCACCATCAAGGGCACTTCTATTTTTGGCAGCCACGACAGCTTCGCCATGATTCGGGGCGGCAAAATCAATCTGTCCATCTTGGGTGCCATGCAGGTGAGCGAAAAGGGCGACTTGGCCAACTGGATGATTCCAGGCAAGATGGTCAAGGGCATGGGCGGCGCCATGGACTTGGTGGCGGGCGTGAAGCGCGTGATTATTTTGATGGAACACGTGGCCAAGAAAAAAGATGGCACCGAAGATTTGAAAATATTGAACCAGTGCACTTTGCCATTAACGGGTGTGGGCGTAGTTGATCGCATCATTACCGACCTGGCTGTGATGGATGTGGTGCCAGAAGGCCTCAAAGTGATAGAGCTGGCGCCGGGTGTCACACAAGAGTTCTTGCAAAGTAAAACGGGTTGCCATCTGATCTTCTAATGAAAAATTTCAAAATTGCATGCATCCCAGGTGATGGCATTGGCAAGGAAGTGATTCCTGCTTCGCAAGTTGTTCTAGAGGCGCTTGCTCAAGGCCAAAGTCAGTTTGGTTTTGAATTCACGTCATTCGATTGGGGTGGTGATTACTACCGACAACATGGCATCATGATGCCAGCCGATGGCCTTGATGCACTGCGGCCCATGGCTGCCATTTTGTTTGGTTCTGCGGGCGACCCTGATATCCCAGATCACATTACGCTTTGGGGACTGCGTCTCAAAATTTGCCAAGGTTTTGATCAGTACGCCAATGTGCGGCCTACGCGCATTCTGCCGGGCATTGATGCCCCATTAAAGCGATGCACACCCGAACAACTCAATTGG
>CAIODE010000415.1 GCA_903856875.1 uncultured Burkholderiales bacterium | reverse complement strand
TGCCTGCCATGTCATGTTGGGGGTGGCTTGAATGTGAGGATGCTTTGGAAAATGAGCCAGCAGTGGTGCTTCAGCCTGTGCGTTTTTCAAAGTCAGATCTACGATGAACACCGCCAACAAATCAACTTTGCGTGCATCGAAGCTGCGCTTGAAAACATGCAGTTGGTCGATGTCTTCGGAATCAATGCCCAGCGCATGCGCAGCCAGTTTTCTCAATGCAGCTTCAGGGTGTGGCGCTGGAATGCGGTCTTCGTCGGTTTCAGACGGTGCATCCGCTGCGCGGCGAACCTCCACCGGCAAAGCGGTCAAGGGCAGTTTCAGTTCTGAAATTCGAATCATGGCAATCGGTTGTGGGGCTTGTGGTTATCAAGCAGACCCAGCGATTATCGCGCGAGATGCCAAGTGAGGAAATCCCTCTTTGCATCAACACGTCATGAAAAGCAGAAACCTTAGTTTGGCAAGAAGCCTTCAATTGACAAGTAACGCTCGCCAGTGTCGTAGTTAAAGCCAAGCACTGTTGCGCCCGCTGGCAAGTCTTTTAATTTCTGGGCAATGGCAGCCAAGGTGGCACCCGAAGAAATGCCCACCAACAGGCCTTCTTCGCGGGCTGAGCGGCGAGCATATTCGCGCGCGTCTTCGGCCTCGACCTGAATCACGCCGTCCAGCAAACTGGTATCAAGGTTTTTAGGAATGAAGCCAGCACCAATGCCTTGAATGGGGTGGGGTGCAGGTGCGCCGCCCGAAATAACAGGCGAGGCAGTGGGCTCTACAGCAAACACTTTAAGATTGGGGAATTTGGCTTTCAGTACTTTGGCGGTGCCCGTTAAATGGCCGCCAGTGCCAACACCCGTGATGATGGCATCTATGCCATCCGGAAAGTCGGCCAAAATTTCTAGCGCGGTGGTGCGCACGTGCACATCGACGTTGGCAGGGTTTTCAAACTGCTGTGGCATCCAAGCACCTGGTGTGCTGGCCACCAATTCTTCTGCGCGAGCAATGGAGCCCTTCATGCCTTTTTCACGGGGCGTGAGATCGAAGGTGGCGCCATAGGCCAACATCAAACGGCGGCGTTCGATGGACATGCTGTCGGGCATGACCAAGACCAATTTGTAGCCCTTGACCGCAGCCACCATGGCCAAACCAATGCCCGTATTGCCAGAAGTGGGCTCGATGATGGTGCCACCTGGTTTGAGGGCGCCGGATTTTTCGGCGTCTTCGACCATGGCCAAGGCAATGCGGTCTTTCACAGAACCGCCGGGGTTGCTGCGCTCAGATTTGATCCACACATTGGCATTGGCACCAAACAATTTGTTGATGCGAATGTGTGGCGTGTTGCCAATGGTTTGCAAGACGGTATGAGCTTTCATGGTCTTTGTCCTTGTGTTTTTTGAATGAGATTGGATCGACTATGACTGATTTTGACCTACTTGTTCTGTCAATTACGGCATATGGTTATGCCGCAAGGCGATAATGTGGGTGTGAAGCCTGCCAGACCGTCGCTGGTGCTAGTTGAAATGTGGTGGCGCAAGCCATTGCACCGATGCCATTGCGAAAGCAATGGGCCGAAAGGTCGCACTGGAGGAACGTCCGGACTGCACAGGACAGCGTAGGAGGTAACACCTCTCCACCGAAAGGCCGCAAGGCACCAAGGTGAGGATTAGAGCAACAGAGACGAGCCGATTCAGTTCGGGTGAAACGGGCAATCTCTACGCGCAGCAATACCAAATAGGCACACGTTGATCTGGTTCCGGAGAGTGTGCGGGTAGGTAGCATCGAGCCGAGTGGGCAACCCTCGGCCCAGAGTAATGGCGGTCACATTGAGGGAAGCCTCAATGCACAGAATCCGGCTTATCGGTGGGCTTCACACTTTTCTTCAGGTCTTTGCAGCCAACCATGAAAAAACGCGCCCTAAAGCGCGTTTTGTAGATCAGTTGGTACGCTGTTTTCGTGTTGACTTATCGAGTGGGTACCAAGCTGGCAGCCAATGCAAACACAGAATTGGGTACGTTCATTTTGACGGGCTGGCTTTTGGGCTTGGCAAACACGCCGCGCTTGACCACAGAGGGTGCTGGCTCAACAGTCACGCCTTTTGCGCGTTGTTCAGACACCAACTGACGCAAGCTGATGGATTGCAGATGTGCCAGCATTTTTTCGTTCAGGCTGGCCCACAATTCGCTGCTCATCCAAGTACTGCCTTCGGCGTTGGTGGCATCTTCTGATTCTGTAGAAAAATCTACGGCACTCACGATGTCGGCCATGGTGATCTTTTCGGCGTTGCGCGCCAAAGAGTAACCACCGCCAGGACCGCGTGTGCTTTCCACCAATTGGTGTTGTCGCAATTTGCTGAACAGTTGCTCCAAATAGGAGAGTGAAATTTGGTGACGTTCGCTGATGGCCGAGAGCGAGACGGGGCCTCGATCTTCGCGCAAGGCGACATCGATCATGGCCGTGACGGCAAAACGACTTTTGGTGCTCAAACGCATGGTGGTTTCCTTTCAGCGCAGGCGGCGAATCAAATAGATGAACATTTTCTCAAACTTACTGGCTAAATTGAGGATGACCAGATGAATTTCAAGGGCTTCATTGTCAAAAATGTGGCAAAAATGCGCCAAAAAGGCGTCATTTTTTCAAAATCTTTCGTAGGGCATGAGTGCGCGCCATTGGCCAGGTGCCAAAGGGGCCATCAAAACTCGGCCCATTCGGACCCTTTTGAGCCCCATCAGCCGCAGGCCTGTATTTTCAATGACACCCGCGGCATACCCCGGTTGGTACCCTTTGAAGGCCATGCGCAAACCTGTTTTGTTCGGATTTTCGCTGCTGATGCTGGTTTTAAGGCCCATAGGGCACATGTCGTGGAGTTGGTCAGGGCTGACTTGGCCGTGAACCTCGGCCAACATTTCATGTTCTAAAGGGGTGCGCTCGTCTTGAAGTTTGCGCAACATGCTCGGGTCTTCAGACAAAATCACCAAACCCGTTGCTGCATCTTCCAAAGGGGCGGCGCATTGCAAGATTTTTTGAAGGCGGGGCGTGAGGCTGATGCCAGAGCGGTCTTGGTTGGAGCGCATCTCGGGCGTTAAGCTTTGCCAGATGTTGGTGCGGCTCTTAGGCAAGCAACTTTGTCCGGCTGCCTTGTGCAGGATCACGGTGAGCAGGGGCACCTTGCCGCGTTGAGCGGTGCTGTGGATGTCAATTTTTTCATGGCTCACACGGTGTGCAGGCTCGTCCATCACCACTTCATTGACTTTGACCCAACCGCCCACAATCACTTGCTCTGCTTCGCTGCGGGAGCATTTCAAAATATCGGCGACGCGCTTGGACAAGCGAATGCCCTCGGTTTCTTGGCCTGTTTTGAAGGGTGTCATGGCATGTCAGTGGTTGTCAGGCGGCATCGACTGAATGCGGTCCACATGGGCTTGCAGGGAGCGCGCAGCCACCGGCCACAAGCGTTCGTGCACGTCGTCATAAGCATGCGCCACCCATTCTTCGAGCGTGCCATGCGGCAAGGCGCGCATGGCAGCGATCACTTTGGCTTCGCGCTTTAAACGGTGCGCTTTAAGTTGGGCAATGGCTTGTGCAGCAAATCCCAACACATAGCCGTGCGCGGGCATGATGAATTCAAGCTGTTGCGTTTGGCATTCATGGGCCAACAAGTCCAGTGAATCGAGGTAATCGTTCATGCTGCCGTCAGGCGGATTGACCACCGTGGTGCTGCCGTTCAAGACATGATCGCCAGAGAACAACAAGCCATCTTCCAAAAGCGCCAGACACAAATGATTGGCCGCATGACCTGGGGTGTGCAGGACTTTCAAGCTGTGCTCACCGACCTTCAAAATTTCGCCATGCGCAAGTTCACGGTCGGGTTTGAATTGGCTTTGTGCGTTGGCTGTGCTGGCTGACGACAGGCCCAAGATAGGCGGCACGCCACCGGCTTGTCCCTTGCAAAGAGACTGCAAAGGCTTGGCGCCTGGCGAGTGATCGGGGTGTGAGTGGGTGCACACAATCATGCTAATTTGACCGCCCGTGGCACGCCAAATTCTGTCTAGGTGATCGGGGTCGGCAGGACCTGGATCGATCACGATGTAACCGCCCTTGGGCTCGCCCACCCAATAGGTATTGGTGCCAGGGCCAGTCATCATGCCAGGGTTGGGAGCGGTGAGACGATGCACGTTTTTAAGCAACGCCACAGGGTGCTGGGATTGCCAATCTAGGTGGTGCACGATTTGGCCATCGGGGCTGGTGAGCGCCAATTCGCCATAGGGCGAATCGTGCTCCATGTAGCGCTCTTCTTTGCCAGCCAACCAACCTGCGCGCGGGCAACTGGTCCACAGCGGTTCGTCGTTGACGGCGCAGGCATCGAGCACGGCTTGCACGTCGGCAAACGGTGTGAGGCGTTGCAAAGTCCGAATGGTGGGGAAGATGATGAAAAAGTCGCGAGCCTCATGGCGCTTGAGCGCATCGGCAGGGCGCACCCACACCGGCTCGAATTGCTCGGATTCATCGGCCACGGGTGTTTGACCTTCGGGCATGCGGGCCACCAAAAATGGCACATCAAAGCGCTTGGGCAAATCGCGGTCGGTGATCCAGTGGGCCAGCACATAGATCTGTTCGGCGGCCAGTTTCATGCCCAAAGCGCCACATTGCGCTGCAAAGGGTTGGCTTCGATCGAGCAGGGCGATGTCTTGGGCGGTGGCCATGCTTTGATCGGCCCGGTAGGCGAGCAAGATGCCCAATTCTTCAAAGCTTTCGCGAATGGCGGCTATGGCTTGCGTGAGGTGCAAGTCGCTTTGGGTGGGGCGACGCAAAGCTTGCGCATGCGATGCCGCATCGTTTGCGTCAATACCGCCGCCTGGAAACACATAAGCGCCAGGCGCAAAACTGGCTGTGAGCGAACGCCGCGTCATGAGCACTTCAATGCCTTGAGGGCTGTCGCGCAGCAACAGCACGGTGGCGGCAGGCCGTGGCAAGACAGGTTCTCGCTGGGGATGCAAAAGTTGTTGAGGTCTGACCATGCACCGATTATCAGGCCTTGTGCCAACCAGGGTCCGAACCGAGGATAATTCGGCCATGCGAATTCGGTTTACAAAAATGCAAGGGGCTGGCAACGACTTTGTGGTGCTCGATGAAACGCGCGAGCGCCATCATTTGTCGAGGGCTCAATACCGTTTCTTGGCCGACCGTCACTTTGGCGTGGGGGCCGATCAAATTCTGACCGTGCGTCCCGCACCCAATGCCTCTCTTGATTTCGAATACATCATTCACAATGCCGACGGCGGTGAAGTGGAACATTGCGGCAATGGTGCGCGTTGCTTTGTTCGTTATGTGCGCGACAAAGGCCTGACCACCAAAGACCGTGTACGCGTCAAGGTGCAGCAAGGCGAAATTGAATTGCAGATGAATGCCGACGGCCGCGTCACGGTCAATATGGGTGCGCCTATTTTGAATTTACCGAAGGTCCCCTTCAATCCGGCAGGGTTGCAACACAGCTTGGTGAATGGCTGTGAAGTGTGGCGTTTGCCTGCCCTTGCCGAAGTAGCGGTGGTGTCAATGGGCAATCCACACGCGGTTCAGTTGGTGGACAACATCGACACGGCGCCAGTACTCTCGCACGGCCCTTTGATTGAAAACCACAGTGCCTTTCCCAATCGCGTCAACGCAGGTTTCATGCAGATCATCAACCGCGATGCCATTCGTTTGCGCGTGTTTGAACGCGGCGCAGGCGAAACTCTGGCTTGCGGCACCGGCGCTTGTGCTGCCGTGGTGGCTGGTATTCGCATGGGCTTGCTCAACCCCAAAGTCGATGTGCAAACCCACGGCGGCGTGCTCAGCATTGAATGGCAGGGCGCTGCATTGAGCGACCTTTCGCAAGCCGTTTGGATGACAGGCCCAGCCAATTCGGTGTTTGAAGGCGAAATTGATGTTCCCGAATTAACTTGATTAGAAAGACAGGCATGACCCCTACCTCCATCAATCCGATGAATCCAATTACGGAAGACGACATCGCTGATTTCTTGGCCAATACGCCTGACTTTTTTCAGCGGCATGCGCAATTGTTGTCATCGGTTCATTTGCTGAGTCCAGACAACCACCGTTCGGTGAGTTTGCAAGAGCGTCAGGCGCAAATGCTGCGCGATAAAATTCGCGCGCTTGAAATGCGCATCATGGACATGATCCGCCATGGCAATGAGAACATGATCATTACGGAAAAGCTGCAGAAGTGGGCTTGTGAGCTTTTGCAAACGCCCGCCTCTGAAAGAGTGCCTTCTGCATTGAAAAACATTGAAATGCGCTTTCAAGTGCCTCAGGTGGCGGTGCGTTTGTGGGGTGTGGCCGATGTGTTCAACGACGCGCCTTACGCCCAAGCTGTGACGGCCGAAGTCAAAGAAGCTGCAAGCAGTTATGCCTCACCTTTTGTGGGTGCGTGCACTGGCATTGAAGCGGTTCAATGGCTGCAAGATCCAGCGCATGCGGCCTCTGTGGCCTTGTTGCCCTTGCGCTTGTCAAAAGATCACACGCCTTTTGGTTTGTTGGTGTTGGCATCGCCCGATGCGCAGCGCTTTCACAGTGGCATGGGCACCGATTTTCTGGAGCACTTGGCCGAGCTGTGCAGTGCTGCACTTTCGGCTTTGCTGCCTTCAAAGGGCTAAGGCAAAGCATGGACGAGCGCGTCGCTCGTTACCTTGACCATGTGCGTTTTGAGAAACGCCTGGCAGAGAGAACCTCGACGCTGTATGCCTTAGATCTGCAAAAACTTTCTGAATTGGCGCTGGCTGCCGACGTCGATTTGGCGCAGGTGCAAACCACGCATGTGCGCAGGTGGGTGGTGCAAATGCACGGTGGCGGCCGCTCGGGTCGCGGCATTGCCTTGATCTTGTCGGGCTGGCGCGGTTTTTACCATTGGCTGGCACGTGAAAAGCTCATTGCGCACAATCCGGTTGAAGGTGTGCGTGCACCCAAAGTTTCAAAACCATTGCCCAAAGCCTTGGGCGTTGACGAAGCCGTGCAGTTGGCCGAACACTCGGAAGAAGCCGATGATCCATGGTTAGAAGCTCGCGATGTGGCCATGGTGGAATTGCTTTACGGTTGTGGCTTGCGAGTGGCCGAGCTCACGGGCTTGGACGTTGCGGCCAGCACAGAGGCGGCTAAAAAAGGGCGAGGATGGATTGATTTGCAAGGTGCCGAAGTGATGGTGCAAGGTAAGGGCGGCAAACGCAGAACAGTGCCTTTGGGGCAGGCCGCGTTAAAGGCGCTTGAGCTTTGGTTGCCCATGCGCAGTCAGGCGCTCGGCATGATGACCCAATCGGTGCCGGGCTTGTCGGACGCAGCGCTGGCGCTCTTTCCGGGTCGGCATGGCACGCGTTTAACTGCCCAATCGGTTTGGCAAAGGCTGAAGCGGCGCAGTTTGTTGGCTGGCATGGCCACGCCAGTGCATCCGCACATGTTGCGGCATTCGTTTGCCAGCCATTTGCTTCAGTCCAGCAGTGACTTGCGGGCTGTGCAAGAGTTGTTGGGACACGCCAACATCAGCACCACCCAGGTTTACACACGACTGGATTTTCAGCATTTGTCCAATGCCTATGACGCGGCGCACCCACGGGCCAAAAGGGCCGCTGGTAGCAAAGAGAAAAAATAATCGGCTTTGCCCGGAAAAATTTTGTCTTCATCGGAGTGGGACAATGAGGGTATGAAAACGATTCAACTCAAAGCGGGCAAAGAACGCTCTTTGCAACGCCAACATCCTTGGATTTTTGAATCGGCCATTGCCAAGGGCAGTGCCGATGCTGGTGAAACGGTGCGTGTTGAGTCCAATGACGGCGTTTTTTTAGCTTGGGCAGCGTTCAGTCCTAAGTCGCGCATTAGGGCGCGTGTTTGGAGTTTCAATGAGGCGCAGCGCATTGACGCAGCGTTCATTCAAGGGCTGATTCAAAAATCCATTCAAGCACGCAGTTTGTTTGACATTCAAAGCAATGGCATGCGCTTGGTGCATGGCGAATCGGATGGATTGCCTGGCTTAGTGGTGGACCGTTATGGCGATACTTTGGTGGCGCAATTCACGTCTTGCGGCACGGAGCGGTTTAAAGATGTGATGGCTGATGCCTTGCTTCAAGCCACGGGTCTTAGCAAACTCTACGAGCGCTCTGATGCCAATGTTCGCGCTCTTGAAGGTTTGCCAGAAGTCAAAGGCTGGCTGCGAGGTGAGGGGCCAACAGAAATTTGCTTGCAGGAGCATGGGTGGCAGTTGTCACTCAACATTTCAGAAGGTCATAAAACAGGTTTTTATTTGGACCAGCGAGACAGTCGTTTTCGTTTTTACCAGCACACGCAGTTTCGAAAGTTTCAAAATGTGCTCAATTGCTATTGCTACACCGGCGGCTTTACGGTGGCGGCGTTGGCGGGTGGGGCGGCGCATGTGACGTCGATTGATTCTTCGGGGCCAGCGCTTGAGAAAGCCAAGGCCAATGTGTTGCTCAATGGGTTTGATATGTCATGCACCACTTTCATGGATGCTGATGTGAATGCTTCGCTGCGTGCTTTCATTGAACAAGGCTTGCAGTTTGACGCCATTGTTTTGGATCCGCCCAAGTTTGCGCCTACTGCGGCGCATGCTGAGCGGGCTGCGAGAGCTTACAAGGACATCAATCGCTTGGCTTTGAAGTTGTTGGCGCCGGGTGGGGAGTTGTTTACTTACTCTTGTTCTGGCGGGATCAATGCCGATTTGTTTCACAAGATTGTGGCTTCGGCGGGGACTGATGCGGGGGTGGATGGGTACATCAGTGAGAGGTTGCAAGGGGCGCCTGATCATCCTATGACGGTTTATTTTCCGGAAGGGGAGTATTTGAAGGGGTTGGTGGTGGTTAGGAAGCTTTGAGCTCTTCAAAATTAAAAAATAGTTTAAGCTCTCAGAACTATTTTCGGAGCACGGTTTTGAGACAAATTTTCTGGAACACACTGTTCATTTCATATGCACTTTCGCTGACTGTCAGCGCTCAGACGGTATCGACAATTCAGACGCCTTCTGCTGGCCCACAAAAGCTCTCACGCACTGACCCCATGTTTGTATGGGATCTCACAAGACTGTACGCTACCGATGCAGCGTGGGACGCAGAACGCAAGGTTTTGCTGAGTGAAATTCCCTCATTAGGCAAGCTGAAAGGAAGCCTGAATACAGCAGAAGGCTTGTTACAAGCCATGGACCGAATTTCAGCGCTGTCGCAAAAATTGCAACGGCTTTGGGTCTATGCAAGTACCCAACAGAGCACAGACAATCGAGTCGGCAGAAATCAAGAGCGCACGGCACTCATGAGGGCTTTGAGCGGTGAGTTCAATTCAACCATTGCATGGGTTAAACCTGAAGTGCAATCGTTGGGGCAAGACAAAATTGAAAACATGATTCGCCTTGAGCCAAGCTTGCTAAAGCATGCAGTAGGCTTGCGCGACACCTTGAAAAATGCCAAACACACACTGGGTACAGAAGCAGAAACGGTCATGGCTGCTTTATCACCGGTCATCAATGCGTCCACCAACACGCGCACATTGTTGGCAACTGCAGACATGGTATGGCCCACCATACTCGTAGACGGACAATCAGTCAAAGTAAATGAAGTTGGATACGCCAAGCTTCGTGAGCATCCCAACAGAGTTGTTCGTCAACAAGCCTTTGATGCTTTTTATTCAGCATTGGGTCAAAACACGAACACTTTTGGCTCCACCCTAGCGGCAAGAGTTGAGGCAGGCGTGATCAATGCCCGTCTCAGAAAATATCCCTCCGCTGTATCGGCTAGTCTTGCGAGCAATGAAATTCCTGAATCAGTTTATAGAACCTTGGTGGGACAAGCCAATGCCGCGCTGCCCACTTTGCACCGTTACTTCAAGTTAAGGCAAAAGCTGCTCAAGCT
>CAIODE010000414.1 GCA_903856875.1 uncultured Burkholderiales bacterium | reverse complement strand
TTCACGCCAGGTATGGCACACAATCGATCGATGTAGGCTTGCGTTTGGGGGCTGACGGGCAATGCATACGTTTTGATGCGCATGACCACGGGGGCAAAATAGGCATCTGTAATGCTGAATTCACCGAACAGCATGGGGCCTTTGTGCTCTTGAAGCAGCGACATGAACATTTGGTCAATGCGTTTTAAATCATGGCGCACAGCTTCTTTGTCGCGCAGCGCCAAGGCGCCAATCTCTGGCAGATAAGCGTCAATGTTCATGGGGCATGCACTTCGAATGCCCGTGAAGCCGCTGTGCATATCGGCGCAAATGCTGCGTGCCCTAGCGCGGTCAGACACCTTACTGGGCCAAAGGTTCTTGTCGGTAAATTTCTCTGCAACGTATTCTGCTATCGAGAGCGTATCCCAAACGGCCAAATCGCCATCGACCAGCACGGGCACTTTGCCCACGGGGTTGACGTCTTTTAAAGTTTGCTTGAATTTGGACTGCGCGTCAAAACCATCAAAGCGCACCATGATTTCTTCAAAGGCAATGCCTGCTTGCTTGAGCATGACCCAAGGGCGCATGGACCATGAGGAGTAGTTTTTATTGGCAATGAAGAGTTGCATGAAATATCCTTGTCTGATGAGTCTAACGACCTGCTTTAGCTCGGTAGTCGTTCAGCGCAGTGCTTGGCCCCTTGGTGCCTAAATAGCCAGGCGCAATGCTGCTCACGGCAGCAGCCTCAATGTTCAAATCTTTCAAACCAAGTGCGTGGCCAGACGCCACGTTGTCCACCGCCATGGAGGCCAGGTTGTCACGGCTCATCAAGGGCTGACCTGGCGCCATTTCCATGAGAAAGGCTTGAAGCCACGCCAGTGCGTGAGGAATGCCAAACACCCAGCGGCCTTTGCCTTGGCGAATGCCCGCCCATTGGCCTGATTTTTGAACCAATTGCTGCAGTGTGAAAATTTCAGGACCACATAGCTCGTAAGTTTTTCCGGCGGTGTCGCTGTTGAAAACACAATGGGCGATGGCATTGGCCACATCCTCGACCCACACCGCTTGAAAGCGTGTGGTGGCACCTGCCAAGGGCACGATGGGGGTGATGCTTTGAAGTTGCGCAAACAAGTTTAAAAACTTGTCTTCTCTGCCAAAGATCACACTGGGTTGCAGCAATGTGAGTTCAAGGCCTGCTTGTTTGAAGACTTCTTCGCCGCGTGCTTTGCTGCGCTGGTATTCGGAGGGCCCTGTGAGGCTGGCACCCAAGGCACTGATGTGAATCAATCGGTGCACACCGCTGTCTTGGCATGCTTTGGCAATGACCTGCGGCAATTGCACATGGGCTTTTTCAAAGGCAGCGGGTGTGCCGTGCAAGATGGCAATCAGATTGATCACCACATCGTGCTGTTGCATGCACTGTGTTAAAAATTCAGCGTTGTAGACATCGCCTTCAATGACCGTCACGCGCGGTAAATTTTGGATGGCGCTGGCTTGGTTGGCGCGCCTTGTGATCACGGTCATGCTGCAACCCAAGCGTGTGAGCTTCTCGCAAACATGGCGGCCCACAAAGCCTGTGCCGCCCAACAAAAGAATGCGCGCTGTTGAATGGGTCATTTCAAACCTTCAACAGCTTGGAACATGGCTTCCCGAGCTTGAGAAATTATTTGTTCACGCCACACATCGGTGTCAGTGTAGAAGGCGG
>CAIODE010000413.1 GCA_903856875.1 uncultured Burkholderiales bacterium | reverse complement strand
CTAATTGAATGTTTTAATTTTTGAAGTTAGGCCAAAATCAATGATGCATTTTGGTGTGATGTCCCATAGGGCCTTTAGAAAATAGCTTTTGTGTATGGGTGTCAAACACCCTTTGTTGCGTGGGCGTTAAGGTGGCATAAAAGGTTTTGCTCGCATTCAAACGCTTTGTAATTTCGGCATCTGTTTCGGCTTTTCGCGCCATCATTTTGTCAATACGCTCTGGCGTTGTGAGTTTTTCCACCTCTGATGGCGTCATGGGTGCGGGTCGTTTGATGGGTGTTTTCATAACACCTGCGAAGCTTTGCCAAGCATCGTCCTGAGAAGCTTGCAGTTGCAAATAAACTTTCAGTTCCTCCAAACGTTTTTGATGGCGTTCAGCGCGCTTGGCATCGCGTTGCTCTTGCATTTTTGGGTTTCCCATCATGCCCGGCATTCTGTCGTTGCCAAACATGGGTGGGCGCATTCCCATCGGCCCAGGACTTTGTGCAAAGCTAATGCTGGTGAACAAAGTACCTAGCACCAAAGCTGCGGAAAAGGTCAAACGTGAAATGGAAGTCATATGCTCTCCTTAGGTTTAAAAACGCTACTCTGCCAATTCGATGTGTCCACTCTTTGCCATTTTTGTTATGAATTGTAAAGACCGGCCCTGAAATCATCGACTGCTTGAATCAACTCATCGCGTGTGTTCATGACAAATGGTCCATATTGCGCAATTGACTCGTTCAGGGGTTGGCCCGCTATCAAAAGTACTTTGGCACCAGGAGAGCCCTCAATCACGACGCCATTTCCTTCGTTCTGAAGAATGGCCATTCTGTGCAAACTTACCGTTGTTTTTTCGCCTTCGCTGACCACATTGACATGACCGCGGTAAACAAACAAGAAGGCATTGTGGAGAGGGTTCAATGCTTGCTCAAAACAGACATCATCCTCAAAATGAATGTCCAAATAAAGGGGGTTGGTTGAGAACAGCTCAGAGGGTCTTTGAACAGCACCCGAAACGCCATTGGATTCACCAGCGATGACCCGAACCCTGATGGTGCCATTGAGCTGATATTCAGGAATGCCATCGCTTTGAATATCGAGATAAGCGGGCGCACACATTTTTTGATAGGAAGGCAAGTTCAACCAAAGCTGGAACCCCTCCATCACACCCTCTTCTTGTTCGGGCATTTCGCTGTGCACGACGCCTCTGCCAGCCGTCATCCATTGAACGCCGCCGTTTTGTAAGAGGCCCTCGTGGCCAGCACTGTCTTTGTGCCGCATTCGTCCCGCAATCATGTAAGTGACGGTTTCAAACCCTCTGTGGGGATGATCTGGAAAACCGCCGCCGTAGTCATTGGGATCATCGCTGCCAAAGTTGTCTAGCATCAAGAAGGGATCGAGCCGTCTTTGGTGGGCTTGTGTCAAAACGCGTGTGAGCTTGACACCATCGCCATCTCGAGTGGCTTGGCCCATGACCTGTTGTTCAATGCGACGACCTTGAAGGGGTTTGTTGTGTAAGCTCATGGTCTGATTTTGCAGTGTTTTCTTGACCTGAATTATTTTCTGAACGTTTAAACGGACTCAAACTGATGGGTATGAAAAAAAGTAGCATAAACATCTCCATTCGAATTGTGTCGAATGCACCTGCACCCATTGGTTTGGGATAGCAACGAAACCCGTCATGTAGCAGGGTGGCCGCAGAGTGACCCGCTTAAAAAGCCGCTTAGAGGCTTGGGTAGTCTGTATAGCCAGCAGCACCACCGCCATAAAAAGTTGCTCTGTCCGGTGTGTTGTAAGGGCCGTTCTGTTTCAAGCGCATGGCCAGGTCTGGATTGGCAATGAAAGATTTTCCAAAAGCAATCAGGTCTGCGCCATCGGCAACGGCTTGATCTGCCAAGGCCCTCTCGTAGCCATTGTTGAGCATCCATGCACCATGGCCACCGCTTTGTTGATAGGCGTTCTTCAATGCCTTGTAGTCAAAGGGCGCAGCACCTTGTTGAAAATCACGGGCAGCGCCCGTCGAGCCTTCAATGGTGTGCACATAAGCCAAACCTAAAGTGCCAAGGAAGCTTGCAACATGCTCGAACAAGGCTTGTGGGGAGGCATCACTTGCATCGTTTGCCGGTGTGACGGGAGAAATTCGAATGCCGCATCGACCGCCACCAATTTCTTGACACACGGCAAGCATCACTTCTTTTAAAAGTCGTGTGCGATTTTCAATGCTGCCACCATAAGCATCTGTGCGGTGGTTGCTGTCTGCTCTTAAAAATTGATCAATCAAATAGCCATTGGCCGCATGCAACTCGATGCCATCAAAGCCGGCATCGGTGGCGTTTTTGGCGGCCCGCCGATAGTCGGACACGATGCCTGGTATTTCGGCCAAATCAAGCGCACGGGGCGCAGAGGTTGGGACAAAGCTTGGAACGCCATTTTCAATGAGCACGGTTTTTGACTTCGCAACGATGGCCGAAGGCGCGACGGGTGATTGCCCGTTAGGCTGAAGGCTGGTGTGTGAGATGCGGCCCACATGCCAAAGTTGCACCACAATTTTTCCGCCCTTGGCATGCACCTTTTGGGTGACGGCTTGCCATGCCTTGACTTGTTCTGCTGACCAAATACCGGGCACATCGGCGTACCCTTGGCCTTGATGGCTGATGGCGGTCGCTTCTGTGATGATGAGCCCTGCGCCAGTAGCGGGGTTGGCCCGCTGGCCATAGTATTCAGCCATGAGGGCATTCGCTAGAGCCTGTGGCGCGCGGTTGCGCGTCAGAGGCGCCATCACAATGCGTGAGGCGAGTTGCAGTTGGCCAGCTTGGCAAGGTTCAAACAAGTTTTTCATACGTCGTAGCCAGGATTTTCGCGGTTGAGTTTGCGCAACAAAGAAGGCCAAACAAAACTACCACCCAAGCCACCGGTTTGGACTTTCATCACGTGTGCAATGCCATTCAAAATTTCAGGATTGACCGCCGTGAGATCGGCAGAGCCGCGTTGACCAGCAAGCGCATCAACCTGAATGCGGCAGGTGTTTTCAAATGTGTACATTCCTAAAAATGCATCGGCAATGGTTTTGCCCACAGTGAGCAAGCCATGATTGCGTAGCATTAAAAAGTTGGCTTCGCCCAAGTCTTTTTGCAAGCGTGCTTTTTCATCGTCGCGAATGGCAACGCCCTCGTAGTCGTGATAGGCCAGCGAGGCCAGCACAAAGGTGCTTTGCTGGCTGATGGGCAGCACGCCTTGTTTTTGCGCGCTCACGGCCACACCAGCGCGGGTGTGCGTGTGAAGCACACACGCGGCTTCTGGGCGCGCTTCATGCACGGCGCTGTGAATGACGAAACCCGCGGGGTTTACCGGATAGGGGTTCTCTGCATCCAGCTTGTTGCAATGCATGTCGATCTTGACCAAGCTTGATGCGTTAATTTCATCAAACATCAACCCATAGGGGTTGATCAAAAACTGGTGTTCATCGCCGCACACCGAGGCTGGCAATTTGGCGCTGATGTGGGTGAAAACCAAATCGCTCCAACCATACAAAGCAACCAAGCGGTAACACGCCGCTAAATCGACGCGCAGTTGCCACTCATCAGGGTGGCAGCGTTCTTGATGGGTTTGGGACGGGCTCATTGTCTCTCCTGTTGGCGGGTGACTTGAGCTTAGCTTCAGATGGCCGTTGGCATCAGTCACACAAGGAACACCCGATACAGATAAAATCAACCCCCTTGGCCACTGGCCTCTCACGGCGCGAGAAGCGCCGACCCTAAGGTGATGGACTGGTGATTTGATGCTTTACCCACAAGAATTTGATGTGATCGTTGTCGGCGGTGGCCATGCTGGCACCGAAGCCGCGCTGGCGTCTGCGCGAATGGGTTGCAAAACACTCTTGCTGACCCACAACATTGAGACCTTGGGCCAGATGAGCTGCAACCCCTCGATTGGTGGTATTGGCAAGGGCCATTTGGTCAAAGAGGTCGATGCTTTGGGCGGCGCCATGGCCTTGGCAACTGACGAAGGGGGCATTCAGTTTCGAATTCTGAACAGCTCCAAGGGCCCTGCTGTGCGTGCAACACGCGCTCAAGCAGATCGAATTTTGTACAAGGCAGCCATTCGCCGCCGACTAGAAAATCAAGAAAACTTGTGGTTGTTTCAGCAGGCCGTAGACGATCTCATGGTGGAGTCTAATGGAACAGAAGACCGCGTGGTGGGGGCTGTCACGCAAGTGGGTGTTCGCTTTCGTTCCAAAACAGTGGTTCTGACGGCGGGCACATTTTTGGATGGCAAGATCCATGTTGGCTTAGAAAACTATTCGGCCGGTCGGGCGGGTGACCCGCCAGCGCTCAGTTTGTCGGCCCGCTTGAAAGAACTCAAGTTACCTCAGGGCCGCTTGAAAACGGGCACGCCGCCGCGCCTTGATGGCCGCACCATTGATTTTTCAAAGTGCCAAGAGCAGCCCGGTGATGGCATGCCTGGCGGCTTGAATGCAGAGGCTGGCGTTCCGGTTTTCAGTTTCATGGGCCGAGCAGACATGCACCCCGCGCAGATGCCTTGTTGGATCACGCATACCAATGAGAGAACGCACGACATCATTCGGTCTGGTTTTGATCGAAGCCCCATGTTCATGGGAAAGATTGAAGGCGTTGGCCCGAGATACTGCCCAAGTGTGGAAGACAAGATCAATCGCTTTGCCGACAAAGACAGTCACCAGATCTTTTTAGAGCCCGAGGGTCTCACCACCCACGAGTTTTATCCCAATGGCATTTCCACCAGCCTGCCGTTTGACATTCAATACGCCTTGGTTCGGTCCATGAAGGGGCTTGAGAATGCGCACATTCTGAGACCCGGTTATGCCATTGAATACGACTACTTTGACCCACGGTCATTGAAGAGCAGCTTTGAAACCCGTCAAATTGGGGGGCTCTTCTTTGCGGGCCAAATCAATGGCACGACAGGTTATGAAGAGGCCGCCTCTCAGGGCTTGTTTGCTGGTATCAATGCGGCACTTCAATGCAGAGCCTTGTCCGGCGCCGCCCATGACATGGGCGGCGCATGGTTGCCAAGCCGCGACCAGGCCTACTTGGGCGTGCTGGTGGACGATCTTATTACCAAAGGCGTGACGGAGCCTTACCGCATGTTTACCAGCAGGGCAGAGTTCCGCTTGCAGCTTAGGGAAGACAACGCGGACATGCGCTTGACCGAGGCGGGCCGCCAAATGGGCCTGGTGGACGACGAGCGCTGGGCTTCTTTTTGTACAAAGCGCGAAGCTGTTTCACGTGAAACAGAGCGCCTGAAGTCAACTTGGGTCAACCCCAGAAACCTGCCTGATGCTGAGTCGGCACGCGTACTGGGTAAGGCCATCGAGCATGAGCACAACTTGTTTGATTTGCTCCGTCGGCCTGGCGTCGGGTACGAAAGCCTGGTGTCCTTGGACGGGGATCGGTACGTTTCAAAAACTGTTTCACGTGAAACATTGGGCGAACTTTCAGCGGCTGTGATTGAGCAGGTTGAGATTGCAGCCAAGTATGCGGGGTACATTGATCGCCAAAAAGTAGAGGTTGAGCGGGCCGCCCATTTTGAAAACCTGAAGTTGCCCGCAAAACTTGACTATCTGTTGGTCTCTTCCTTGTCGATCGAAGCCCGACAAAAGCTGGCCAAGCATCGCCCTGAAACATTGGGCATGGCGTCCAGAATTTCTGGAATTACCCCTGCAAGCATTTCCTTGCTGCTGATTTACCTCAAGAGGGGTGGTTTTAAGGAGTTCATGTCAGACAAGCCTGAGCCGGTGGCATTTGTGGCGGAAGGCTCGGCGAGCTTAACGCCATGACGGCAGACGGCCAGTTCGAGGCCGGCATTCTTCAAGATCTGTCGCAGGGAATTGAAGTTTTGGGATTGAATGTGCCGGAGGCTCAGCAGCGACAGTTGTTGAGTTACATGGCGCTCATTCAAAAATGGAACAAAGTCTATAACCTGACGGCCTTGCGACAAGCGCAGGAAATCCTGACCCATCACCTCTTGGACAGTTTGTCTGCTATTTCGCCCTTGCTTGGGCACATTGCCAAAACAAAAGGCGCAGCCAACGCCGAAATCGAGTTGTTGGATGTGGGCTCTGGTGGCGGCTTGCCTGGCGTGGTGATTGCTATTTGTTGTCCCAATGTCAGCGTCACATGTGTCGATACAGTTGCTAAAAAGGCTGCCTTTGTGAAACAGGTTGCTGCCAGTTTAAAGTTGCCGAATCTGCGCGGCGTCCATGCTCGGGTAGAAAGCTTGGCGGGGCCTTTTGATGTCATTTGTTCCCGAGCTTTTGCTTCCTTGCCGGACTTTGTCAATTGGTCGGCCCTCGCTTTGTCAGAAAAGGGGGTTTGGATGGCCATGAAAGGGAAGTTACCCGAAGCTGAAATGGCGGCCTTACCTTCTTTTGCAGAAGTGTTTCACGTGGAACAGCTCCTGGTTCCTGGTTTAGAGGCCGATCGTTGCATGGTCTGGATGAAAAAACCATTAACTTTGTCGACTGAAGCAAGCCCGACCTGAGTTTCGCCCCTTACACTTGGGCTCATTGAGAAAGCCTTTGATGTTTGGAATTTCTGATTACGGCGCCTTTGTCGCCGCCTTCGTGTTGCTTTTGTTCTTGCCCGGCCCAGGGAACCTGGCCTTGATTACCTCGACCACCCAAGGTGGCATGAGGGGTGGCATTGCTTCGGTTGCAGGCTTGATTTTGGGTGACCAAATTTTGTTGTGGATGACGGTGGCCGGCGTGGCCGCATTGCTGCAAACGTATCCTCATTTGTTTTTGGCCTTGAAATGGGTGGGCGCCGCTTACCTTGCTTGGTTGGGTTTTAGAATGGTTTTTGCTAAACCGGGTGAGGGGCCATCCATCAAGATCACTCCGGGTCAATACTTCAAAGAAACCATGTTCATCACCTTGCTCAATCCGAAGGCGATCATGTTTTACTTTGCTTTTTTTCCACAATTCATTGACCCTGAGCAGCACCAAGGAATGATTACTTTTGTTTTCATGGCGGTAAACATTGCCGTTTTGGGCTTCCTGTATTGTTTTGGCGTTGTGGTCATCACCCACAGGATGGCAACACGCATCAGAGCTAACCCCAAAGTGTCTGGGTTCTTGCAAAAAATTGCCGGGCTGTTCTTAATTGGTTTTGGTCTGAAATTGGCCTTGGGCAAATAATCGCATCAGCTAAAAAAATAAAAGAGTATCAAATGGCAAAGATTTTCTGTGTTGCAAATCAAAAGGGTGGCGTTGGCAAGACCACATCGGCGGTTAACTTGGCAGCGGGCTTGGCCAAAGTAGGGCAGCGTGTTTTGTTGGTTGACCTCGATCCACAGGGCAATGCAACCATGGGCTCGGGCGTTGACAAGCGGCAGCTAGAGCTCAGTGTGTACGACGTTTTATTAGAGTCAGCCAGCATTCAAGAGGCCGCCATTTTTTCAGAAAAATGTGGCTATCACGTGGTGGGCGCCAACCGCGAATTGGCCGGAGCAGAGGTTGAACTGGTTGACCTTGAAAGACGCGACCAACGTTTGAAGTTGGCGTTGGAAGTGACAGACAATGATTTTGATTTTGTCTTAATTGATTGCCCACCTTCTTTGTCAATGCTGACCTTGAATGGCTTGTGCGCGGCGCATGGTGTGATTGTTCCGATGCAGTGCGAATATTTTGCGCTGGAGGGACTCACGGATTTGGTGAACACCATCAAGCAAGTGCATGCCAATTTGAATCCCGATTTGAAAATCATTGGCTTGCTGCGCGTCATGTTCGATCCGCGGATTACCTTGCAACAGCAAGTGAGTGAGCAACTTAAATCGCACTTTGGCGACAAAGTCTTTGATACGGTCATACCTCGAAATGTGCGCCTGGCAGAAGCGCCCAGCTATGGCTTGCCTGGCGTCGTGTTTGACCCTTCTGCCAAAGGCAGCCAAGCATTTATTGAGTTTGCCAGAGAGTTGGTAGAGCGTATTCCCACGCTCTGAGGCCACGACAGCGTCTTGATGGAAAACTCAAAAGTTCTTATATTGCCAGGATGGCAGGGAAGTGGGCCGTCTCATTGGCAAAGCCGTTGGATCACTCAATATGCTTATCAGCTGGTAGAGCAACACGACTGGATGCGACCACTTCGTGGCGATTGGTTGGCGCGCTTAGACGATGTGGTGTCCGATTTGAGCGAGCCGGTTTACTTGGTTGCACACAGTTTGGGTTGTATTCAAGTGGCAGCTTGGGCTCAAATTTCTGCACAATGCCACAAAGTCAAAGGCGCCTTGTTGGTGGCGCCTGGTGACGTTGAGGCGTCACACGCGCAGGATATTTTTTCAAGCTGGCGGCCAATTGCATTGACTGCGTTGCCCTTCAAATCAATATTGTTTGGCAGTCAAAACGATCCCTATTGCACCACCGTGCGGGCAGAACAGTTTGCGAAGGCATGGGGATCCCAATATTTGAACTTGGGCAAATGCGGTCACGTGAACGCCGAATCAAATTTGGGCGATTGGCCAGAAGGCCTCGCATGGTTGAATGAATTGATGAAAGAAAAAGAACATGGTCACTAAAAAACCAAAAGGCTTAGGACGAGGCTTGGAGGCCTTGTTGGGTCCTAAGGTTCAGGACGAACCCAGTTCGCCGCAAGCCGTTGAAGCGGCAGCCAATCGAACCCCTAACAGCTTGGCTTTGAGTGAGTTGGTGCCAGGCATGTACCAACCTAGAACACGCATGGACGAGGGCGCGCTTTATGAGTTGGCAGAGTCCATCAAGGCTCAAGGCATCATGCAACCCATCTTGGTTCGCAAGTTAAGCGACGGCCCCAATGCGGGCAAGTATGAAATCATTGCAGGGGAACGTCGTTTCCGCGCATCGCGACTGGCGGGTTTGAACGAGGTGCCGGTCTTGGTTCGCGATGTGCCCAATGAGGCTGCTGCTGCCATGGCCTTGATTGAAAACATTCAACGCGAAGACCTCAACCCGCTTGAAGAGGCCCATGGTTTACAGCGCCTGATCAAAGAGTTTGGTCTGACCCATGAAACTGCCGCGCAAGCAGTGGGGCGCTCTCGAAGTGCTGCCAGCAACTTGCTTCGCTTGTTGAATTTGGCAGAGCCTGTGCAAACCATGCTGATGGCAGGTGACATCGACATGGGTCATGCGAGAGCCTTGTTGGGCTTGGACAAGGCCGCCCAAATTACAGCGGCTAATCAAATCAGCGCTAAAAAAATGTCTGTGCGCGAAACAGAGAGCTTGGTGAAAAAACTCAGCGCAGAATTTTCTTTGGTGCAACAAAAACCGAAAAAAGAAAAATCACGCGACATTAAACGTGTTGAAGAAGAGCTCTCTGATTTGCTCACGGCGCAAGTTGAAGTTCGCATCAAGAAGCGCGTGAAGCGGCACGGCCGGTTTGAAGAAATGGGTGAACTGTCAATCCAGTTTGGATCGCTCGATGAACTCAATGGGCTGATTGACAAATTGCGCGCCTAAAGAAAAACAAAAACGTAAAAGGCTTGCACTTTGCATGCAGACTTTTTGACGCAATGAAAAAGGGCCAGCAGGCCCTTTTTTTCAATGAAAGATTTTTCCAGGGTTCATGATGTTGTTAGGATCCAAGGCTTGCTTCAAGGTGCGCATCATGTTGACGGCGCCGACGCCCGCCTCTGTCACCAAGAAATCTATTTTGTGCAGGCCAATGCCATGCTCGCCAGTGCATGTGCCGCCAAGGCGCAATGCGCGGCTCACGAGCTTGTAATTCAGGTCTTCTGCAATCTCGCGCTCACTTGGAATTTCAGGGTCAATCAAATAGCCAAAATGAAAATTGCCATCACCGACGTGGCCGACCAAAAAGTAGGGCAAACCACTGGCTTCTGTTTCGGTCACAGAGTCAAGCAGGCAGTCGGCCAATTTGCTGATGGGGACGCAGGTGTCGGTGCTGATGGCTCGGCAACCCGGCCTGCTTTGAAGCGCCGCAAAATAAGCGTTGTGACGTGCCGTCCAAAGGCGTGTGCGCTCCTCAGGGGTGGTGGCCCATTCAAAGGCGTTGCCGCCATGGTCGCTGGCAAGTTCTTGAACCGTTTCGGCTTGCTCTTTCACGCCTGCTGGTGATCCATGAAACTCCATCAACAGCATGGGCTCTTCACGCAAGCCTAACTTGGCATATGCGTTCACCATGCGAACGGTGTTGTGATCGATTAACTCAACACGTGCAATGGGCACACCCAACTGAATCACTTGAATCACGGTTTGAACCGCGGCCTCAATGCTAGGGAAGGAGCAGATGGCCGCTGAAATGGCTTCTGGTAAGGGGTAAAGCTTCACGGTGACTTCGGTCATCACGCCCAAAGTGCCCTCGCTGCCGACAAACAAGCGCGTGAGGTCGTAACCCGCACTCGATTTTTTAGCCCGTGTGCCAGTTCGAATGACTTCTCCAGAAGCCGTGACGACTTCAAGGGCCAAAACATTCTCGCGCATGGTGCCATAGCGAACGGCATTGGTGCCGCTGGCGCGAGTAGCGCTCATGCCGCCAATGGTGGCATCAGCGCCTGGATCGATCGGGAAAAACAAGCCCGTTGATTTAATCTCTTCGTTCAATTGTTTGCGCGTGACGCCTGGCTGCACCGTCACCGTGAGGTCTTCTGCGTTGATCGACAAAACCTTGTTCATGCGTGTAAGGTCAATGCTGATGCCACCTTGAACAGCCAGCAAATGGCCCTCTAAAGAAGAGCCAACCCCAAAAGGAATGACCGGCACTTTGTAGTCGCTGGCCAATTTGACGGCGTCGGCCACATCTTGTGTGCACTCGGCAAAGATCACGGCGGAGGGCGGGGGAACGGGCGCAAATGCCGATTCATCGCGGCCATGTTGCTCTCGAATGACCAGCGCTGTAGAGCAATTGCCAGCAAAGCGAGCCTTCAAAGCATCTAGAAAGGCCTGTGGAACAGGCCGTGCATTCACAACGGGCGCCAAATGGGCGGCTGGGGTCGGTGCGTTCATGGTGAGGCTCCAAATTAAAGGGCAGTCTAAACAGGTGGCAGGATATTGCGCAATGACCATGCTTGGGGAAATTTTCCAAAACTCGGTCAAAATCAGAGTTTACGCTGAGACCTGCATTTTTGCAGGCCGCCATGCACAGGGGAAACACCATGGGACACAGACTGACACAAATCGCCACGCGAACAGGCGACGAAGGCACCACCGGCTTGGGCAACAACCAACGCGTGTCCAAAAACAGCTTGCGTGTGCATGCTATGGGGGATGTGGATGAATTGAACTCGCACATTGGCTTGTTGCTGTGTGAAAAAATGCCAGAGGATGTTCGCCATTTGTTGGTCGAAGTACAGCATCAACTTTTCAATTTGGGCGGCGAATTGTCCATTCCCGGTTTTGAGTTGCTAAAGGCAGAGGCCGTTTTGATTCTGGATCAGGCTTTGGAAACATACAACGTGCAGTTGCCCAAGCTGGAAGAGTTCATTTTGCCGGCCGGCAATCGTGCGGCGGCCCAAGCGCACATTTGTCGCACGGTGGCCAGGCGTGCAGAGCGGGCAGCCGTAGCTTTGGGCAATGAAGAGGCACTGAACGATGCGCCCCGTCAATACTTAAACCGAATTTCCGATTTGATGTTTGTGCTGTCGCGGGTCTTAAACCGCATGGATGGCGGCACCGATGTTTATTGGAAAAGCGAACGGATGAATAGCAAGGGCTAAAGGAAACGACTTCCTGTTGCTCGAAGGGTGTCACCTAAGCGCAAGCATTGGGGATTTTCAGGGTGACAGCCAGCAACTCGCAAGCTAGGCTATGGACATGAACGCTAGCACCCCCTCCCCATTTTTATCGCCCTATCATTCCTCGCTTGCGGATCTGCCCAAGATTGCGCCTGAGGCACCACACGCCTACGTGCCACAAATTCGACTGTATCAAGACTGGTTGCAACACAACCGGGGCATTGCATTTGAAACTTACAAAGACTTATGGCAATGGTCTATTACTGACCTCGATGCTTTTTGGCAAAGCATTTGGGACTACTTTGACATTCAATCGCCCACGCCGCATGAGGTCGTGCTGGTCAACAATGCCATGCCTGGCGCTATTTGGTTTCCTGGCGCACAAGTCAACTATGCAAGCCAAGTCTTAAGGCATGTCGATCAAGCGCATGCGGCAGGCTTTGCGGCCGTGATTGCACAAAACGAAAAAGGGCAGCATCAAGAAATTTCATGGCCCGAGCTGCAGCGGCAAGTGGCGTCCATGGCGTTGCATTTAAAAGCACAAGGCGTGCAACCTGGCGACCGAGTAGCGGCGTACTTGCCCAACATTCCCGAGGCCATCGTGGCCTTCTTGGCCACCATCAGTGTGGGCGGTGTGTGGAGCATTTGCGCACCCGACATGGGGACCTTGGCCGTGTTGGATCGTTTTAGGCAGATAGAGCCGAAGGTGCTCATTGCCTGTGATGGTGTGACGTATGGCGCCAAAGATTACGACCGCATGGCGGTGGTTCAAGAACTCAAGGATGCGTTGCCCTCGGTGCAGCATGTGATTTTGCATGACAACTTGGGCGTTGCCGATTTGGCCAGCAACCAAGTGGCGTCGGCCACTCGCATGTCACAAACCACCGCCAAGCATGGCCCCGAGGTGGATGCATTCAAGCCCATGTCATTGCCCTTTGATCATCCACTTTGGATTGTTTATTCAAGTGGTACCACGGGTTTGCCAAAACCCATTGTGCATGGTCATGGCGGCACCGTGGTTGTGGCCTTGGCGCTCAAAATTTTGCACAACGATGTGGGTTGCAGCTATCACCCAAACAGCTGGGGTGAGCGTTTTCATTGGTACAGCTCAACGGGTTGGGTGATGTGGAACGCACAAGTGGGCGGCCTCATGAATGGCACTACCTGCGTCATTTACGACGGCAACCCAGGCGGCAGCAAAGACAATCCTGACTGGAGCACGCTGTGGCGTTTTGCAGCAGAAAACAAAGTGACATTTTTTGGCGCAGGCGCAGCGTTTTTTGCCAACTGCCAAAAGGCCGGCATTGATCTCACGCAGTGTGGTGACTTGTCTCGTGTGCGTGCACTGGGCACTACAGGTTCACCGCTGTCGCCAGAAACGCAAAATTGGGGCAACGCACAATTCCAACGCATCAAAGCGCAGCACGCTCATTCGACTTACCTTCACCGTGAAACAGACGGCGATATATGGTGGTGTAATATTTCGGGTGGTACCGATTTTTGCGGCGCGTTCATTGGTGGCAACCGTGAACTGCCGCAAGAGGCCGGCGTCATGCAGTGCCGCTTGTTGGGTTGCGCCGTTGAAGCGTGGAATGAAGCGGGCGAGCCCGTGCATGGTGAGGTGGGTGAACTGGTGTGTGCACAACCTATTCCTTCGATGCCTTTGTATTTTTGGAAAGACAAAAATAACGCACGTTACTTGGCCAGTTATTTTGAAATGTACCCCGCGGGCCATGGCCGCAAACCAGGCGGCGGTGACGCAGATGCAAGCTATGGTGGTGTTTGGCGGCATGGCGATTGGCTCAGAATTGGTGCAGCAGACCAGGGCCAAAACGGCGGGGAAGGCTGCGTCATTTTTGGCCGCAGCGATGCCACCATCAATCGACATGGTTTGCGCATGGGCACCAGTGAACTTTACAGCGCGGTTGAGGCCTTGCCAGAAGTGGTCGACAGCATGGTGGTGGATTTGGAATACTTAGGCCGCGAAAGTTACATGCCTTTGTTTGTGGTGTTAAGGGCTGGCCTGACTTTGGATGCCGCCTTGAAAAGCACCCTGAACAACGCCATCAAAACAGCCTTGAGCCCGCGCTTCATTCCCAATGAAATTTTTCAAGTGGCCGAAATTCCGCGCACCTTGTCTGGCAAAAAACAAGAGCTGCCCATCAAAAAACTCATGCTAGGGCAGCCTTTAGAAAAAGTCGTCAACAAAGATGCGATGGCCAACCCTGCATGCCTAGATTGGTATGTCGACTTGGCTAAAAAACATTTGGCTAAATCAGCATGACATGAAAAAAGCCAGTGTGATAAGACACTGGCTTAGTCGCATTTTGAAATGCGCAGCTTGCCCAATCTCTCAATTAGTTTTTGTGCAAGTCTGCGTTCAAGCTGCCCCAGCTCTCGGTGCGAGGAATGACTTGCACCGCGCCTGTTTGTGAATCGCGGCGGAACAAGATGCCATTGCGGCCAGACAACTCGCGCGCTTTGACCACACTGCCATCGGGCATTTTGACGCGCGTACCACCCGTCACATAACAGCCGGCTTCCACCACGCAATCGTCGCCCAAAGAAATGCCAATGCCAGAGTTGGCACCCAGCAAACAACGCTTGCCAACGGAGATGACTTCTTTGCCGCCACCCGACAAAGTACCCATGATGGAGGCGCCGCCGCCCACATCGCTTTGATCGTCGACCAACACGCCCGCACTGATGCGGCCTTCAACCATCGATGCGCCCAAGGTGCCGGCATTGAAGTTACAAAAACCTTCGTGCATGACGGTGGTGCCTGAGGCCAAGTGGGCACCCAAGCGCACGCGGTCGACGTTGGCAATGCGCACACCGGAGGGCACCACGTAGTCGGTCATGTAAGGGAACTTGTCGACGGCTTTCACATCGAACACCACACGGGCTGCGCGTGCGCGCAGTCGAGCATCTTGCAGTTGGTCTAAGGGGCAAGGACCCATGGAGGTCCAGGCTACGTTGGCCAACATGCCAAAAATACCAGCCAAATTGGCTTGATGCGGTTTGACCAAACGGTGGCTGAGCAAATGCAAACGCAAAAACACATCGTGCGTGTCTTTGGCTGGCTCTGCCAAAGTGGCAATGCTGGTTTTGACGGCCACCACATTGACGCCGCGCAATTCGCAAGGGCCTAGTGTTTTGACAAAGGATTCACCCAAATGCGTACGAGCATCGGCTTCGCTGAGAACGTGACTGCCGTTCTCTTTGACGCCCTCGGCCAGTTCAGGGGTGGGGTACCAAGTGTCTAAAACGGTACCGTCTTTGGCGATGGTGGCTAAGCCGTAGGCAATAGCGCCACTTTGAATCATGAGAGGGGTTTGCATGGCGGTGTCTAAAAAATCAAAAAGGAGATTATCGGGCTTTGTGAGGCAGTTTGTCTTTAACGCAATTCAGACAAGGCAATCGTTTGCTTTTTCAGCCATTCGCCTTGTGTGTTTTGGAAGCCCAATTGAATTTGTTGCTGAGCCCAATCCATTTCAATGAGGCCAAAGTGGTTTTGAGTGATGAGCTCGCCCAAACGATTGGGGCCGTCTTCTTTGGCCGCCGCCCACGCATGCGTCATGCCGCTAGAGGTGATTTCGTACAAGGGATAGCCTTGTGTGCCACTGCTTTTGTAGATGGCGCCAATGTGCCGGTCACCCGATAAAAGCACAACACCTTTTGCACTTGTTTTTAAAATGAGCTGTTTTAATTTTTCTTGTTCGCGCGGAAAGTTGCTCCAGCCCTCCCAGCCATGGCCTTCCACAATCACTTGAACACCAGAAACAATCAAGCGAACTTCGGCAGGTATTTTCAATTGGGCCTCAAGCCATTGCCACTGCGCTTCCCCCAGCATGGTTTTCTGTGGGTCGGTGTCTGGCACATACCGTTCTTTGCCGGGCGCATCACGTTGGTCCGTGACACGCAGTTTGGAGCGAAACCATCGGGTGTCCAGCAAAATAATTTGGACGCGCTTTCCAATGGGGCCCAAAACATGGGCGTGGTAAAGACCTTCGCGCGTTCTTCTTGGGTCGTCAACAGGCAGCCGCCAAAAATCTAAGAACTCATTTTTAGCCGCTTGTTTGTGCGGAAACTCCTCACCCCCATCGTTCAAACCCATGTCGTGATCGTCCCAAATGGCCATGTGCGGCACGCTTGCACGCAAAGCAGCGAAGCCGGGTTGAGCGGCTTGGGTTGCATAGGCGTTTTTTAAGTTTTGCAATTGCCAAGGCTGGCTGCTGGCGTAGACGTTGTCGCCGCCAAAAATAAACAGATCAGGCCTGGCGGCTAGGATGGTTTGCCAAATGGGCTGCGCCTTCTTTTGATCAATGCACGACCCAAAAATGATTTTTTGAACGTCGGAAGGCCAGGCAGGCAGGCCATTGCTGTTTTCAACAACCTTCGCCGTGTTGATTTGCGCACATGCGCCAAGCCCACCTAGCAGGCTGCTGTAAGCGCTGAACTTCAATAATTGACGACGGTCCAAGGGGTCTCCTGTCATTAAAAAGGAATGGCGTTGGGTTAAAAGAGATGCATTTGACGAGGGCAGGCCAAGGAAAATACAACACAGGGTAGACGCCTAGGCTATTTTATGACCAGCAAGTTCAAATTCTTGGATCGATCGCTAAAATGCCTCCATGACCTCAACCCTTGAGCCGCTCAAAAAGTCTTTCAAAGCCCAAATGCTAGAGGCCAGAGAGCAAGCCATTACAGCCTCGGTCAATCGACTTTTGTCTGAAAAAGGCTTTGACGCCATGACGGTGGATGAGGTTGCTGCAGAAGTCGGTATTGCCAAGGCAAGCCTGTACAAGCACTTCAACAGCAAGGAAGAATTGGCTTGCGCCGCCATGGTGCAGGCCATGCAAAAAGCACAAGCTTTTTTAGAAGATCTCAATGCGCAATTTGCGGCACACACGGCGGCAGAATTGCAAAGCGCGCTGCCTAGCGTGGCCTTGCTCAAACTCAAAGCGTCCACACGTTGGACCTTGCAATTGAAACTGGCAGGTCAAATGCCAACCTTGCCCAGCCACAACTCTAGCTTGCGCGCCAGCCTCATGGCCAGTCGTCCCTACATGGATGGGCTGATGAAGGTGAGCGACCTCCTTGGCGCTTGGATTGTTCAAGCGCAAAAGGAAGGCTTTATCAATGCAGCCTTGCCGCCCATTACGGTGCTGTACACCTTGTATGCACGCGCCTGTGACCCGGTGGTGGAGTTTCTGAAAATGAGCGAACTTCACAGCAATGAAGAAATCATTGAGATGGTGATGACCACCTGTTTTGATGGTTTGATGGTCAGAAAAAACTGATGTCCAACTAGACCGCGACACGGACTAATTTTTGCGGATCAAACTTGATTTGCTCATTCTTGCGAGCATAGCCAAAGGGGTTGGCAAGTACACGACACCCATGGTGAACATAATCATGCGCGCAATGCAAATGGCCGTGTAACCACACATTGGCCTTCGGCATCAGGTGGTCAAGCGCGTTGCAAAAACCGGCAGTGCCAGGTGTCAGGCCATACCTTGGATCAGCACTTTTCAAGCTGGGCGCAAAGTGCGTGATCACCACTGTGGGGCCTTCAAAACTTTCTGACAGTGCATGGGTTAGCCAGGCCTGATCGTCTTGCGCTTTGGCCCTCACGGCCGCTGACAAAAAGGGCTCACCATTCAAAGTGGTGCCTGTTTTTCGAAGGTAAAAATCAGCGGCTCGTTCTGCTTTTTGGCGTGCTTGGAGTTGTTGTGTAATGGGCCCACTTAGAGGCACCAAGGCTTCAAAATCACTCCACAAGGTGCAGCCGATCAGGCGCACACCCTTGATCACAACAACCCGTTGATGCAAGAGCGTGATTTCTAGCCGCTGGCACGTTTCACGCAGGCGAGCATCGGCCTCTTCAAAAGGCAAGCCGTCGTATTCATGATTGCCAGGCACAAAGATAACGGGGACAGGCCATGCAGCCAAATCTTTGCGTGGCGAAAACCGAGCCAAACCAAAATCAGGGTCTTGTTGATCAAATAACATTGAGCCGGTTTGGTAAGAGCCAATGTCACCCGCCAACACAAGTGCATCGGCCAATCGCGAGATCTTTGGCACAAAATGCGGATGCGTTTCAAGATGCAAATCGGAAAGCAATTGAATGTTCATGACGGCCTTGCACTTTTGAAAACGTCGCGCGCAATCTCGATCAGCTGCTCTCGCAACCATCTGTGTTCGCTTTGCGCGTGCTTGCGTCTGTGCCACACAGCATCCACATGCAAGGAGGTTACTTTGAACGGCAACGCGCACATGAAAAGTTTGTTGGCAAGGCCTGTTGTGGGCACAAAGTGTTTGGGCAAAACAGTGAGCAGATCAGAATTCACAACCACACGACCCGCCGTGAAAAACTGGTTCACGGTCATCACCACACGGCGTTGTTTGCCAATCGATGCCAAGGCCTCATCGATAAAGCCATAGGGGCGACCCGAAAAACTCACGAGCAAGTGCCGTGCATTGCAAAATTCTTCCAAGCTGATGTTCTTTTGCGCCAAGGGATGGTTGCGGCGCATCACACACACATATTCACCGTCATACAGGCGATGATGCTCAAACGCAACTGCCTCTCCGGATTGTGCTTTCGCCGTGAGGTCTGCCAAGACGGCTGGAAAATACCCCAATGCCAAATCGGCAAGGCCTTCGTTCAGCATGTTTCTGGGGTCACGGGTGGTCAGCGGCAAAACGCGAATCGAGACATTGGGTGCTTGTTTCTCAAGCGCCTGACCCAAATTCCCCATCAGCTCGGCAGCGGTGGCGTCGGCCATGGCAATGACAAAAGAATTGCGTGCTTCGGCTGGGATGAAGTGTTGAGGTACCAATGCGGTTTGCAATTGGTCCAGGGCTGCTCTGACGTTAGGCCAAAGCATCAGCGCAAAGGGTGTGGGCGTGATGCCATGGCCATCGCGGCGAACCAGGTCGTCCCCTAAGGTTTCACGAAGGCGTCGCAGCGCATTGCTCACTGCGGGTTGCGTGATGGACAAATTGCGCGCAGCTTTGGTCAGGCTTTTTTCAGCCATGACTTCATCAAAGACCCGAAGTAAGTTCAGATCCAAGGTTCGGAAATTGGTTTGGACAGTCTCAATCATTTCCGTTGTGAATGCTAAGCATCATAAATATAAAGTTGAACAGCACTAGAGTAAACCCTATGATTCACACATGGTCAAGCAAAAGTGGGTTTTTACCCAACGCTAAAGCCCCGATTAAATAGCTTTATGAACGAGGAAATCAAAATGAACCGCAACTCTGTCCACTTAGACTACCCCCTGACACACCCTGGTGTCGAGCGTGCCGAGCAAGTCGTTGCCAACTTCAAACGCTTGAGCGACAGCTTCAGCCCGACGCACACGATGGCCGCCATGCTTTTGGCTGCCATTGTCGCGGCCTTCGTGGTTGTGGCCGATCAGATGATGGACACCTGGGCAGATGGTCACTTGTTGGCAGCATGGGTTGCGCTTTGGGCCGTGGCATTTGCGACGGTTGGTTTGTTTGCTGGCGTCTCTAAAACACTCGCCATTCAAATGAAGCAGGGCTTGGACGCATGGTCATCACGCATGGCGCAACGTCGATCAGATGAGCGCTTGTGGGCCATTGCACAAACAGATGCACGTTTGATGGCAGAACTGCAAACCGCTATCAGCCGAAGTGACGAAGAAGAGCTGTTGGGTGAAAACAGCACGCAACGCCGCGTTTCGCGCATGTTGCAAAATCGCCAGTACTACATTTGATCAGGTGATTCGGCTGTCAATGTGCCAGTGAAAATGCACATGACGGTCCATTAAGAAGGCCTCCTTTGGGAGGCTTTTTCGATTGACAAATGAAGGTCAGATCGCTTCTTCTAGGTCAGGCTTTGGCTTTTGCGAAGCCAGATAAATGCCCGGCAAAATGAATGCGGCGCCCAACGCGTGATGCCAACCCAAGGTTTCGCCCAAGAAAAGCCAAGCTACCAAACCCCCATACAAAGGCCCGAGATAAAGGCTGGCAGCGACTCGGCTTGCGCCCAGAGTTTTTTGACAAAAGCCGTAAGACCAGTAAGCCCCCACCCCTGGAAAAATGGCAGCCGCAATGACAAGTAGACTGGCGCTATTGCTCCATCCAGCATGCTGTGTGGCGGTCCATTCAATGATGGCCAAGGGCAGCAAAACGAGGCTTCCGCCAAAACAAGTAGCCGCCAACCGCGCGGTTGAACTCAAGGGGCTTGGCCACTTTTTAAGCAGCAAAGCATAGGTTGCCCACGCGACCATGGCAATCACCACGAGGCCATCACCAAAAACCCAAATGACTTCAGACAGTGCCGCCCACTGGCCTTTGACAACCACGTGCAAAACGCCTAGCAAGGCAATCACAACACCCAGCGATTGCCGCCAGGAAAACGACTCTTTCAGCCCGACAACGGCGCCGAGGGTAATCAAAACGGGAGAGGCCGCGTAAATCAGTGCGATGTTGATGGCAGTGGTTGTTTCTGCCGCCCAGTAAACCCAGGCGCCGCAAATGAGCATCCCCAAACTGCCCAGCACCAAATACTGTTTCCAAGCATTCAATGTGCTGTGACGTTCTTGCCAAAGCTCATGGCGAGCAATGAAGGCCAAAATAAGACCCGCTAAAAACCACCGTCCCAATGCCAAAACATGGGGGCTGATGATCCCTGGCGCAGTTCTGGCCACAACATAGTTCACCGACCACAAGGCCGGTGTGACCCAGATCAAAGCTTGCGCCAATTTTTGGCGCGAGGCAGCGCTTGTCAGACAGCCGCTAAGCGTTGGGCCAATGCTGCTTTGGTGTCTAGCAATGCTTTGGGCATGTTGTAGGCCAATTGCTCAAAGTGCGTGTTGTGCAATTGCAATTCTTGTTGCCATGCAGCTTTGTCGATGCTGGTGACCGTTTTGAATTGATCGGCTGTGAAGTTCAAACCTGTCCAGTTCAACTCGCCATAGGTAGGCGTGATGCCGAAAATGGTTTCTTGACCCTGAGCCTGACCTTCCAAGCGATCGATCATCCACTTCAAAACGCGCATGTTGTCGCCATAACCGGGCCACACAAACTTGCCTGAGTCATCTTTGCGAAACCAATTGACGCAGTAAATGCTGGGTAACTTGTGGCCACCGGCTTGCACCTTGGCGCCCACGTCCAACCAGTGTTGGAAGTAGTCGCTCATGTTGTAACCACAGAAGGGCAGCATGGCAAAAGGATCGCGGCGAACCACGCCTTGCGCGCCAAAGGCGGCAGCTGTGGTTTCTGAGCCCATGGTGGCAGCCATGTAAACGCCCTCTGTCCAATTGCGTGCTTCGGTGACCAATGGCACAGTGGTCGAGCGACGACCGCCAAAGATGAACGCATCAATGGACACGCCAGCGGCATCGTCCCAAGCAGGGTCGAGCGCGGGGTTGTTGATGGCAGATACGGTGAAACGCGCATTGGCGTGAGCCGCTTTGGCGCCCGTGTCTTTGGCAATTTGAGGTGTCCAGTCTTTGCCTTGCCAGTCAATCAAATGATCGGGCAATTTGCCAGTGTCTTTTTCGATGCCTTCCCACCAAACATCGCCGTCATCGGTCAAGGCCACATTGGTGAAGATCACGTTTTTGTCCAAGCTGGCCATGCAGTTGGGGTTGGTGTGGTGGTTGGTACCCGGGGCCACACCAAAGTAACCCGCCTCTGGGTTGATGGCCATCATCTTGCCATTGGCCTGGGGTTTGATCCAAGCAATGTCGTCGCCAATGGTGGTGACTTTCCAGCCATTGAAACCTTCGGGTGGTACCAGCATGGAGAAGTTGGTTTTGCCGCAGGCGCTGGGGAAAGCCGCTGCCACGTGGTACTTTTTGCCTTGAGGATTTGTGACGCCCAAAATGAGCATGTGCTCTGCCAACCAGCCCTGTTCGCGGCCCATGCTGGAAGCGATGCGCAAGGCCAAGCATTTTTTGCCCAACAAGGCGTTGCCGCCGTAGCCTGAGCCATAAGACCAAATTTCGCGCGTTTCAGGATAGTGAACGATGTACTTCAAGCTGGGATTGCAAGGCCAAGACGTGCTGTCTTTAGCGCCATTGACCAAGGGTGCGCCCACGGTGTGCAAGCAAGGCACGAACTCGCCATCGGTACCAATCACATCAAAAACGGCTTTGCCCATGCGGGTCATGAGTTTTTGGTTGACGGCCACGTAGGCGCTGTCTGTGAGTTCAATGCCGATGTGGGCAATGTGTGAACCCAAGGGGCCCATAGAGAATGGCACCACGTAAAGCGTGCGACCTTGCATGCAACCGTCGAACAAAGGGTTCAAGGTTTGGCGCATTTCGGCAGGCGCCATCCAGTTGTTGGTGGGGCCTGCGTTTTCTTTCTTCTCTGAGCAGATGTAAGTGCGGTCTTCCACGCGGGCCACATCGGATGGATCAGAGCAAGCTAAGAAGCTGCCTGGGCGCTTGGCGGGATTGAGCTTTTTGAAGGTGCCGTTGTCAACCAAGAGTTGGCAAAGGCGATCGTACTCTTCCTCTGAGCCATCGCACCAATGCACATGGGCGGGCTTGCACATGGCCGCCATTTCTGCCACCCAAGCAATCAGCTTGGGGTTTTTGACATAGGCGGGGGTGTTCAGGTTCAAGCCCTGCATCACGGGTGAGTTCATGGGGTCAGCTCCAAAGTTTAAAAATCGTTTTTTGAAAACGCCGTTCCTTGCACCATGTGCTTAGAAATTGACCTTTTCAAAAAACGACAAGCGGGCATGTAACCGGCCCGTAACCAGACCTGAATTTTAAAGACGATGGCAAGAAAAGGGCTATGAAATCTTTTAATTCCCACCAAAATGTATGCAAAACTTGCATAACCCTTGGGCGGATGAATTGCGCCTTGATTTTTGAGAAAAAAAACCCGCCTGCAATTGCGGCGGGTTGTTTATGGGCCAGCTTAGGGCTGAGCCAGCGCTGCTTTTTCTTTAGGCCATGAAGACGGCAATGAAAGCCAGCAAGAAAATCAGAACTGCGCCAGCGACGGGAATCACAACTGGAATGTGTTT
>CAIODE010000412.1 GCA_903856875.1 uncultured Burkholderiales bacterium | reverse complement strand
CTGCATTGTCGATGTCCTGAATCAAGGACTTTCTGCGGTGTACACCTTTTATGCCCCAGAGGAGCATGCCAGCTACGGCACGTATGGCGTGCTTTGGCAAATTCAACAAGCCAAAGACTTAGGGCTGCCTTACGTTTACATGGGCTACTGGATTGGTGCCAGCCCCAAAATGCAATACAAAGAGCGCTTTGCGCCTTGTGAGAGCCTGCAAAACGAGCAATGGCAACCCCACACCTCTTCGATCTGACAAATTGGAACGACACAAAGCCAATTTCATCTTGTAAAATAAGATTTCACAAACAGACCGAGGTGAAGTCCCATGAGAAAAGCTGAAGCACACCCGCCAGCAGCACCGACCATTCAAGTCATCGAGCGCTTGTTCTCACTCATGGATGTATTGGCTTCAAGAGAAGATGCTATTTCGCTGAAGGAAATCAGTGAAAAAACGGGGCTACATCCTTCCACCGCACACCGAATTTTGAACGACCTGACCATTGGTCGCTTTGTGGATCGCCCTGAACCTGGCAGCTATCGTTTGGGCATGCGCATGTTGGAGCTTGGCAATCTGGTTAAGGCCCGGCTCAATGTGCGCGATGCAGCACTTGCGCCCATGCGTGAGTTGCACAAACTAATCCAGCAACCTGTTAACTTGAGCATGCGCCAGGGTGATGAAATTGTTTACATTGAACGCGCATTCAGCGAGCGATCTGGCATGCAAGTGGTCAGAGCCATTGGCGGCCGTGCGCCTTTGCACCTTACCTCAGTTGGCAAGTTGTTTTTGTCTGTCGATGAGCCCATGAAGGTTCGAAGCTACGCCACGCGCACGGGCTTGAATGGTCAAACTAAAAACAGCATCACGCAATTGCAAGTTCTGGAACGCGAGCTGTCCAAGGTAAGGCAATACGGCATTGCGCGCGACAACGAGGAATTGGAATTGGGTGTGCGCTGTATTGCAGCCGGCATTTACGATGACCAGGGTAAACTGCTCGCGGGCCTTTCAATCTCAGCGCCCGCCGATCGAATTGACGAAGCTTGGTCAGCCAAATTACAAGCCACAGCCGAAGGTATCTCTCAGGCTCTGGGATACAAAGATTGAAACCTTGAAGAATTGATTCAATTAGCCAGCCGTATTGGCTGAGAGCACTGTACTGCGCGCATTTTGATTTTCGACCCACCGTCGAACTCGCTCAGCATCTGCAATTCGGCTTAATTTGCCAGCAGAGTCTAAAAAGACCATGATCAATTTGCGCCCCGACACCTTGGTCTGCATGACCAAACATTGACCTGCTTCAGAGATGTAGCCCGTCTTTTGAAGACCAATATCCCAATTGGGACTTTTAACAAGTCTGTTGGTTGTGTTGTATTGAAGCGTTCGTCGACCCACTGCCACCTCTCGACCTGGTGATGTAGATAGTTCGCGAAGCAAGGGGACGTCGTAAGCAGCACCGACCAGAACGGCCAAATCTGTGGCGCTGGATTGGTTGCGACTGGAAAGCCCTGTGGGTTCAACGTAATGTGTGGAGGCCATGCCGAGGCTTTTAGCGCGATCGTTCATGGCTTTCACAAACAAGGCCATGCCACCCGGATAGGTTCTGCCCAGTGCATGGGCGGCGCGATTTTCACTGGCCATCAAGGCCAGGTGCAACAAGTCACCGCGGCTAAGGACCGAACCAACAGCCAACCGCGAAGTGCTGCCCTTTTCGGTGTCAACATCATCCTGCGTGATTGTGATCATTTCGCTTTGAACCAAGTTGGCATCGCTGACGACCAAACCTGTCATGAGCTTGGTCAGAGATGCGATAGGCAAAACGGCCATGTCGTTTTTGCGGATTAAAACTTCATGCGTATCTTGATCAATGACAAGTGCCACGCTAGAGCGCAAATCGAGCAGATCACCGCCTTGATGTAAACCGGCAATACGGCCAAAAGAAGGTCGCGTGTCTGAGGCTTGCTGCTTGACGGACTTACGGGGTTTTTGAGTGTTTTTGGCCAAGGCTTTGGCTGGCGGCTTGGTTGTGTTTTGTGCAGAAACCACCGGTTTTTTGGTGGCCACTGGTTTTCGCGCGTTCTCGGTGTCTGCTGCATAAGTTGTAAGTGACATCAAGGCCAAGAAGCACAAAGGCAAACATGGGTTGAAAACACGGCAGGAAAACAGGCGATTTAGTGGATTCAAGGCAATACTTTCGAGGCTCAAAGTCATTCAGATTTTGGCGGATGTCATAGAAACTTCCGACAGTGTACCCAAATAAAAAACTTGCGCAAGATCAACACCTTGCGCAAGCTTCTTGAAGACCTTGTTCAGTCTTGCTTGTAAAGCGCTTAGCCCTGTGCCGCGACCCTGTCAGCTTTGCTTTGAAGTTTGTTCAAAGCGCTCAAATAGGCTTTGGCCGAGGCCACAATGATGTCTGGGTCAGAGCCAACGCCATTGACCACACGGCCGCTGTTTTGCAAGCGAACTGTGACTTCGCCTTGGCTTTCAGTCGATCCGCTGATGGCGTTGACT
>CAIODE010000411.1 GCA_903856875.1 uncultured Burkholderiales bacterium | reverse complement strand
GGACTGCCCGCCAGCCCATAAAATCAGTGATTCCCCTACAAGTTGACCCCCCATGCCCGCAACGTCCGTTCAGCCCGCTTCGCGCCAAATCTTCGTGACCACGGCTTTGCCTTATGCCAACGGCAATTTTCACATTGGCCACATCATGGAGTACATCCAGGCCGATGTTTGGGTGCGGGCCCAGCGCATGCAAGGCCATGAGGTGCATTTTGTGTGTGCCGACGATGCGCACGGCGCACCCATCATGATTGCCGCCGAAAAAGCAGGCATCACCCCACAACAGTTTGTGGCCAACATTGCGGCCGGACGCAAGCCCTACCTCGATGGCTTTCACATTGGCTTTGACAACTGGCATTCCACCGACGGTCCAGAAAACCACGAACTGGCCCAGCAGATCTACCGCGACTTAAAGGCAGCGGGCTTCATTGCCACCAAAACCATTGAGCAATTTTTTGACCCCGAAAAGTCGATGTTCTTACCGGACCGTTTTATCAAAGGCGAATGCCCCAAGTGCGGTGCCAAAGACCAATACGGCGACAGTTGCGAATCTTGCGGTGCGGTGTATGCCCCCACCGAAGTGAAGAACCCCTACTCGGCTTTGTCAGGCGCCACTCCGGTCCTCAAACAATCAGAACACTACTTTTTCAAACTGTCTGATCCTCGCTGCCTTGAGTTCCTTGAAAAATGGACGCACGAGGCAGGCCGCTTGCAGCCTGAAGTACTGAACAAAATCAAAGAGTGGTTTACCAAAGACGAAGACGGCCAAGGCGGTTTGAGCGATTGGGACATCAGCCGCGACGCGCCTTATTTCGGCATTGAAATTCCCGATGCTCCCGGTAAATATTTCTATGTGTGGCTAGATGCACCCATTGGCTATTTGGCTTCGCTCAAAAACTATTTGGGCAAGATTGGTGTGGATTACGACACCTACATCAATGACCCCAATGTAGAGCAATACCACTTCATCGGCAAAGACATCACATATTTCCACACGCTGTTCTGGCCCGCCACCTTGCACTTCAGCGGCAGAAAAACGCCCAACGCCGTGTTTGTGCACGGTTTCTTAACCGTGAGCGGCGAGAAGATGAGCAAGAGCCGTGGCACCGGCCTCGACCCGCTCAAGTATTTGAAACTGGGCATGAACCCCGAGTGGCTGCGCTATTACATTGCCGCCAAACTCAATGGCCGAAACGAAGACGTCGACTTCAATCCCGAAGACTTCATGGCTCGCGTGAATTCCGACTTGGTGGGCAAGTACATCAACATTGCATCGCGCGCAGCGGGCTTCATTGCCAAGCGCTTGGGTGGCAAATTGGGCACTGTGTCTGAAGACGGTCAAGCATTGCTCAAGCAATTGCACGATGGTGTGGCACCCATCGCCAAACTTTACGACGAGCGCGATTTTGCCAAAGCACTTCGCGAAGTGATGTTGCTGGCCGACCGCATCAACGAATACGTGGACCAAAACAAGCCTTGGGAATTGGCCAAACAAGAAGGCATGGATGCACGTTTGCACGATGTTTGCACCACTTGCATTGAAGCCTTCCGTTTGCTTAGCCTCATGTTGAAGCCTGTGCTGCCTTCGCTCGCTGTCAGCGTCGAAAAATTCTTGAACATCGATGCCATGAACTTCAAAGAAGTCAAGGCATCGCTTGGCGCAGGCCATTCAATCAACGATTACAAGCATCTGATGCAGCGTGTCGATGTCACCATGTTGGATGCTTTGTTTGAAGCACCTGAACCCGTGGTCGAAGCGGTGCCCTTGCCTGGCGGTGAAGCCATTGCGCCCACCATCTCCATCGACGACTTTGCCAAGATCGATTTGCGCATTGCGCAAATTGTGCAGTGCGAAGCAGTGGAAGGTTCGACCAAATTATTGCGTCT
>CAIODE010000410.1 GCA_903856875.1 uncultured Burkholderiales bacterium | reverse complement strand
TGTTTCCGCCTCCGAGGCTCACTCCATGGCCAATGTGCGCAAAACACGCGAAGCCATGGTGGAAGAAGTACGCGCCATCGTTCAAATTCGCAATGAGTTGGCGCCGCATGTGAAAGTTGAAGCCGGTATCTCCACAGCATTTGGCTGCACCCTTCAGGGCCATGTGGCAGAAGACGATGTGGTGAAACTGGCGGCGGCTGTGATTGAAGCAGGTGCTGATGAATCAGGCTTGTCTGACACCACAGGCATGGCCAACCCTGCGCAGGTGCGCCGTTTGTTCCAGCGCGTGTTTGCAGAAATCGGCAACAAAACAGGCGCCGCCCACATGCACAACACGCGCGGCTTGGGTCTTGCCAATTGTTTGGCGGCCTACGATGTTGGCGTGCGGACCTTTGACAGCTCGATGGCCGGTTTAGGCGGCTGCCCCTATGCACCTGGCGCATCTGGCAATGTGGTCACAGAAGATTTGGTTTTCATGTTGGAAGCCATGGGCATTCAAACCGGGGTGAGCATTCCCAAATTGATTTTGGCCAGACAAGCTTTAAGCGATGGCTTGCCAGGTGAGCCGCTTTACGGCATGACACCCGAAGCGGGTTTGCCCAAAGGATGGGCGCATGTCTGAAACGGAAAACCTGCAGAAACACTTGCCCTATGAAGGCATTCGCGTGGTCGAATTCACCCACATGGTGATGGGGCCAACTTGCGGCATGGTGCTGGCAGACTTGGGCGCCGAAGTGATCAAAGTTGAACCCATTGGCCATGGTCAAGAGGGCGACAACACCCGCAAACTGTTGGGCTCAGGCGCTGGTTTTTTCCCGCTCTTCAATCGAAACAAAAAAAGCCTGGCCCTCGACTTGAAAACGCCAGAAGGCAAAGAAGCCGTCTTGCGTTTGATTGCCACTGCAGACATCGTCAGTGAAAACTTCAAACCAGGCACCATGCAAAAATTGGGCTTGGATTACGAGAGCTTGAAGAAGCTCAATCCGCGACTCATTTACGTTTCACTCAAGGGTTTTTTGCCTGGCCCTTACGAGCACCGCACAGCCCTTGACGAGGTGGTGCAAATGATGGGCGGCCTGGCCTACATGACAGGCCGACGGGGTGATCCACTGCGGGCAGGTACCAGTGTGAACGACATCATGGGCGGCATGTTTGGTGCTATCGGTGCCATGGCCGCATTAGCACAACGCGCGCAATCGGGTGAAGGGCAAGAAGTTCAAAGTGCCCTGTTTGAGAACAACGTGTTTTTGGTGGCGCAGCACATGATGCAATACCAAGTCACAGGGAAAGCTGCGGCGCCCATGCCCGAGCGAATTTCTGCATGGGCCATCTACGATGTGTTTGTGGTGAAAGAGGGCGAGCAAATATTCTTGGCGGTTGTGAGCGACACCGCATGGAAAATATTTTGCGAGGCCTTTGGCTACTCAGATTTGTTCAACAACCCCAAACTGACCAGCAACAACGATCGCGTGCTAGCGCGTGAATGGCTGTTGCCCATTTTGAGAGAACGACTTCAAAATTTCTCTGCGAAAGCGCTGAGTGAAGTTTTTGAAAAAAATTCACTGCCTTATGCGCCCATCACAGCGCCTCACGAATTGTTAGACGACCCTCATTTGCATGCCACAGGCGGCCTCGCGCCGATGACCTTGAACGATGGCCGAAGCAT
>CAIODE010000409.1 GCA_903856875.1 uncultured Burkholderiales bacterium | reverse complement strand
TGCGTAATCAGCCTTGTGTATTCAATTTGCTTGTCGCGCCACTTGATTGCGATATCAGCACCTTGCCCAGGGTAGAACGCTTCAGCCAAGACTTGGATGGAGTAAACGTCAAACAGAGTGCCATAGGCGTCAAATACCACCGCTTTGATTTTCATTGGTCATACCCCTGCTTCTTTGACTTGCAAAATAAAAACTGAGCCATGTATGCTGAACCTTAAAGAAGCCTATCCAACTCTTTGCAATGTCTTCAAGTTGATGCAACAATGCGTACCAATCAAATGCTGTTCTTACAATTGCAAGTCTCTCGATCAGCTTCACCTTAAGGAATAATGTCCCATGAAGTCATTAAGACGGTTTTTAATTCCACTGGGTCTTTGTGCCTATTCTATGTCCCCTGTTTGGGCGCAAAACGATTTTGCCCAAGTGGCCGCCAAAGAACCCGGCGCAAAAGTCACCTCTTCAGGCTTGGTGTTTCGGTCTCTGCAAGACGGTCAGGGTGCCAGCCCTATGGCCACAGACAAAGTCAAGGTGCATTACCGTGGCACCTTTCCCGATGGCAAAGAATTTGACAGCTCCTACAAGCGCAATCAGGCCATTGAATTTCCCTTGAATGGCGTCATTCCCTGCTGGACCGAAGGTGTTCAATTGATGAAAATCGGTGGCAAGGCCAAATTGACCTGTCCGCCAGCCATTGCCTATGGTGCCCGGGGCGCCGGTGGTGTCATTCCACCCAACGCCACACTTCAATTTGAAGTAGAGCTGATCGCCATTGCTGGCAAATAAATATTGGATTCAGTGATGCGAACACAGGTCGTGATTGTGGGTGCAGGCCCTTCGGGTTTGTTGCTGGGACAGCTTCTTTTCAAAGCTGGCGTCGATGCCATGATTTTGGAGCGACAAAGTCCTGAGTATGTGTTGGGTCGAATCAGGGCGGGTGTTTTAGAGCAAGTCACTTTGGATGTGTTGGCCCAGGCTGGTGTAGACCAGCGCTTGAAGAAAGAGGGCTTGGTTCACACAGGGTTTGACCTGCTGTTCAAAGGCGAGCGTCATCGCATTGATTTAGAAGCTTTAACGAGCGGTCAAAAAGTCATGGTTTATGGCCAGACCGAAGTCACCCGAGATTTGATGGACGCACGCCATGCTGCGGGGCTCACCACCATTTACGAAACCAACAATGTGGCCATCCACGATTTCGATTCCGACCATCCCAGCGTCTCGTATGAAAAAGATGGGCAGCGGCATACCATCAAGTGTGATTTCATTGCGGGCTGCGATGGCTTTCATGGTGTTTGCCGCGCCAGTGTGCCTAGCAAGTCCATTCAAGAGTTTGAAAAGGTGTACCCCTTTGGTTGGTTGGGCGTGCTGTCAGATACACCGCCTGTTCATGAAGAACTCATTTATGTCAACAGCACCCGAGGCTTTGCCTTGTGCTCGCAGCGCAGCACAACACGCAGCCGTTATTACTTGCAGGTGCCTTTGACCGATAAAGTTGAGCAATGGTCTGATGATGCATTTTGGCAAGAGCTCCGACTTCGACTAGATCCAGAAGCACGCGAGCATTTGGTCACAGGCCCTAGCATTGAGAAAAGCATTGCGCCGCTGCGTAGTTTTGTAACCGAGCCCATGCGCTTTGGTACTTTGTTTTTGGCAGGCGATGCTGCACACATTGTGCCGCCCACAGGCGCTAAAGGGTTGAACTTGGCAGCCACCGATGTGAAGTATTTATCGGATGCTCTGATTGAAGCCTGCGTTGAAAAATCGCATGCAGGCATTGACCACTATTCCACGCGTTGCTTAGCGCGCATTTGGCGTGCAGAACGATTTTCTTGGTGGTTCACCAGCTTGATGCACCATTTCCCTGACCAAGGCGAAATGGGGCAGAAACTTCAAGAAGCTGAATTGAACTATCTCATTCACAGTGAAGCCGGCTCACGCACCATGGCTGAAAACTATGTGGGCTTACCGCTTCACTTCGGCGAATGATGTCGCGTTAACTTCAATCGGCTTTGGCGCCTGAGCTCTTCACTACCGCAGCCCATTTAGGTACTTCTGCTTTTAAGAAGTTATTGAACTCTGTGGTGGTGTTAGGGGTGCTGGCCATGCCCAGTTGCGCAAAACGCTCTACAACATCGGCAGAAGCCATGGCACGGTTGAGGGCCGCATTGAGTTTGTTGACCACATCGGGCGGCGTGCCCGCAGGCGCCATAAAACCAAACCAGGTGTAGTCGTCAAACTCTTTGTAGCCATATTCCGTAATGGACGGCACGTCGGGCAGCAGCGGTGAGCGCGTGGCACTGGTCACAGCCAAGGCTTTGAGCTTGCCACTTTTGATCATGGGCACTGCAGGCGGCATAGAGGTTGAAGCAATTTGGGTATGACCCGCTACAACGGCATTGATGGCAGCGGCTGGCTGATAGGGCACATGCACGATGTCAATTTTGGCAGCCGTTTTCAAACGCTCCATAGAAAGATGCGTGGTGGTGCCAATGCCCGAAGAGGCATAGTTGAAAGGTGCTTTCTTGGCGGCTTCAACCAACTCTGGCAATGTTTTAGCAGCCACACTGGGGTTGACCGTAAAGATGTTGGGCGTTTTAGGGCCCAGCGCAACAGGCGCAAAGTCTTTAAGGGCGTCGTAACCGGCGTCTGCATAAAGCGACGGATTGACCGCAAAGGCCACGCTGTGAACCAAGATGGTGTAGCCATCGGGTGCCGC
>CAIODE010000408.1 GCA_903856875.1 uncultured Burkholderiales bacterium | reverse complement strand
CCGAAATTTCCTCTGAAATTGAGATTTGCTCAGACCGCCGGCCAGTTGGTCAATGGAAGCATGAAGAGCGCACTTTGAATTTATGGGGCAAGGCCATCATGCGCAGTTAATTCATAAGTTTTCTCAATTCATTTTTCTTCAATTTCTATTCCAACATGTTCAAAAAAACTCTTCTTGCACTGGCTGTTTTTGTGGCCTCAGGCTCTTCGACATGGGCCCAGCAAGCCAGCTCAGACTACCCTACCAAGCCCATTCGAGTCGTCGCACCTTCAGCGGCAGGTGGCGGCTTCGACTTGGTCGCACGGGTCTTGGGCAACAAATTGTCCGAGCAGATGGGTCAGCAATTTGTGGTTGAAAATCGTTCAGGCGGCGGCACTTTGGCGGGCACACAAGTCATTGCCAAAGCGCCAGCAGACGGCTATCACCTCATTGTGGGTGGCTTGTCCAACATGGCTTTGAATGCGGGCCTTTATAAGAATCCGGGTTACGAGCCTTTGACTGACTTCATACCCCTGCGCATTGTGGTTTCGCATTCATATACCTTGGTAGGCCGCAAAGATTTGCCATTCAACACCATGAAAGACATGTTGACCTATGCAAAAGCCAATCCTGGCAAACTGAACTTCGGCACCAGTGGTCCTGGCACGGGCCAATTTATTTTGGCCTCACTGATCAAAGGCATGGGCAATGTCGACATTCAAATGGTTCCCTACAAAGGAGCGCAACCGGTCTACATGGATTTGCTGGGTGGGCGCGTTGATTTGTTTTTTGACAATACAACCACCACCCGAACTTATTTGGACAACAACCAATTGAAAGCTTTTGCGGTCTCCAGTCGTCAACGTGCGCCCGATGGCCCGCAAATCCCGACCCTTTTAGAAACTGGCACCATGGATTTGGAAATGGAAACTTGGTTTGGCTTGTTTGCGCCTGCCAAAACGCCCCCTGCCATTGTTGAAAAACTCCGGCTTGAAATTGACAAAGCCATGCAATCGGCCGATGTTCGCAAAAAACTTCAGCAAGGCAGTGGCCGCATTGTTCAGATGAACAACACAGAAACTGAAAGCATGTTGAAATCGGAAGTGGCCAAATGGCCTAGACTTCTGAAAAATGCAGGCATTGCCCAAGAGTAATTCATTTCAACAAACCTTCTCCATGTCACAAGCCCTTTTAGAAAGACTCGAAATTGCTGAGCTGGTGCAGAGCTGGGCCTTGTACCGTGACACAGGCGACTGGGATAAACTGCGAGAGACCGTCCATGCCAATGGCACCATGACCGCCACTTGGTTTCATGGCACGTTTGAAGCATTTATTTCCGCCATTCAAGAATCCTGGCGCAAAGGCTCAAGTTCGCAGCATTTTCAAGGTGGTACGGTGGTCGAGGTGTTTGGCACGAAAGCGATTGCACAAACTCGCATGGCCATCTTGGTGCGTGGCAAAATAGATGCCGTGGCTGTTGATGTCAATTGCCTAGGGGTGTTTTACGATCGAGTGGAAAAGCGCAATGGCCAATGGCGAATTGCCAAACGCAATGTCATCTACGACAAAGACACTCTGTCGCCCGTTCACGTTGGCGATGCTATTCAACTTTCAAGCGAGCGACTCTTGCGCTTTCCTGAAGGTTATCGCCACTTGGCTTATCTCCAATCTTTCAATGGTGGCAATGTCAATCCTGAACTGCCCACCGCCAGATCCGAAGCAAGCGTAAAACTGAAACTTGAAGCCCAACAATGGTTAAGGAGCAACCCATGAGCACACCCGTCAATTCAATTCTTTCGGCAAGCAAGATGTCATGTTTGTGCGACCCTGCACAAAGCCCGTCGTCAACGGGTTCGACAAGGCGCGGCTTTCTCTCTTCTTTGCTGGCCACAGGTACGGCTGCCGGCCTTAGCGCTTCGATGGCAGGCTGTCAAACCATTGACAATGTTTTCGGTGCGGCCACGCCCGCAAAATCCTCTCGCATCGACATTCACCATCACATCGTTCCGCCTTCTTATGCCGAAGATTTAAAGCGCATGGGTGTAGGCGGCGTGCCAAGGTGGACGCCGCAAATGTCCATTGACGACATGGACAAAAATGACATCAGAACTTCTGTGGTGGCTCTGATTCAACCCGGTGCATTTTTTAAAAATACCGCAACTGACCTTCGACTTGCAAGACAGTCCAACGAATACGCGGCCCAAATGTCACGTGATTTTCCAGGCCGCTTTGGCTCCTTTGCAACATTGCCTCTCATGGATGTAGAAGGCAGCTTGAAAGAAATTACCTATGCCTACGACACCCTCAAAGCCGATGGCATTGGCTTGATGACCAGCTATGGCGATCTGTATTTAGGCGACAAGCATTTTTGGCCCATCTGGGAAGAACTCAACCGGCGCAAGGCTGTGATTTACGTTCACCCTCTGCAACCCGATTGCTGTCGCAACCTCATACCTGGCTTGCCTAACTCGTCGCTTGAGTATGCAACCGACACCACCAGAACCATTGCCAGCATGTTGTTCTCTGGCGCAGCCAACAAATTTCCAGACATTCGCTGGATTTGGTCGCACAGCGGCGGCACCATGCCTTTCCTTTGGAGCCGCTTCACCCGGCAAGTGGTGGACATGAAAGAGCAAGCCAAGGAAGTGCTGCCCAATGGTGTTTTGAAAGAAGTCCAGAAGTTTTATTACGACACCGCACAGGGCCATCACGAGGGCGCCATGCAGGCCTTGCGTCAATTGATCCCAATCTCCCAAATCATGTACGGCTCTGATTATCCTTACCGCCTAGGTGCAGAAACTCGAACCGGATTGGCTGAAAGACAGTTCACTCAAGCAGAACGCATGGCCATCGACAGAGGCAATGCTTTGCGCCTCATGCCACAACTGGCCCCCAAAGCTTAAGACACCCCTACTTCAGCTCACATCAAAGCAAGCACAATATCGTTTTTATCTTCTGCAGGAAATTGTTTAATGAGCCATCCCTCTCCCGTGACCAACACACGCAAGGCAGACTTCCCTATCGACGCCCAATTTACAGAGCGTTGGTCCCCACGTGCCTATACGGGCGAAGTCATTTCTGAAGCCGATGTCATGAGCATGCTGGAGGCCGCGCGGTGGGCACCCTCCTCCAACAACGCCCAACCTTGGCGTTTTGCAGTGGTGCTGCGCAACGACCCACAATGGGATGCACTGTTTGCCACATTGAACCCCAACAACCAAGCGTGGGTCGGCAAGGCTGGCGCCTTGGTGGCCATCGCTTCGTACCAATTGGCAGCAAAAGCGGGAACGCCCGACTTGGTTCCCAATGGCATGCATGCTTTCGACACTGGTGCCGCTTGGGCTTACATGGCCATGCAAGCGCACCTGAATGGCTTTTCACTGCACGGCATTGGCGGCTTTGACAAAGTGGCTGGTTCGCAAGTCTTAGGCCTACCCGCTGATCACACCTTGCAAATGTTGGCAACCGTGGGCAAACGCGGCGATGCCGCCACTCTGCCCGATGCATTGCGTGAAAGAGAAGCGCCCAATGCACGCAAGCCTCTGAGTGCATTGGCCAAGCGGGGTTCTTTTTAAGTGACCCAAGCCAAGCATCCTCTGCTTCAAGCGCAGTCGGCCCTAAGCTTCAGTCACATGGGCTTTTTTGTGCGCGATGCAGACAGCATGGCCCTTTACTACCAAACAGTCTTAGGCTTCACCATCACAGACCGCGGCTTGTTGGGAACAGTCCCTTTGATTTTTCTCAGCCGCGATCCCAGTGAGCACCATCAAATTATTTTGGCTGGCGGCAAGCCAGACGGTCTGAGCTTCAATGCCATCAACCAAATTTCGTTTCGTGTGCAAGGATTGGATGTGTTGAGGGCAGTCAAAGCACTGGCTGAACAAGACACTGGCACCACCGAAATGCTTTGCGTCACGCATGGCAACGCCATTTCGATTTATTTCCGAGACCCAGAGGGCAATCGGATTGAAGCCTTTGTCGATACGCCTTGGTATTGCGAGCAACCGCTCAGAGAAATCATCGACCTGAACGACGACGATGCGACAATTCTTGCGCATGCAGAAAAAATCGCCAGCTCACGCCCCAAATTTCAATTGCGCTCAACATGGCAAGCCGAGATGGCAAGCCGCATGGGCTACACCCCTGTTTAACTTGAAAGAATTACCATGAGACTCATTAGCTTCTTACTTAACAACACCGCATGCTATGGCGCAGTTCACGGCAACAGGGTTTTAAACCTCACCCCCATCTTTGGCGCAGAAGCGCCCGATCTCAAAACCCTGATTGCCAAAAAAATGTTGGCGCAAGCGGCTGAAGCATTGAGCAAAAATACACCTGATTTGATTTTCGATGACTTGTCGCTTTTGCCAGTCATTCCCAATCCAGAAAAAATCATGTGTGTGGGTTTGAACTACCACGACCACGTCAAAGAAACAGGTCGTGACCTCACAGAAAAACCAGCTATTTTTTCACGTGTCAATTCTTCGCAAGTCGGACACGGCCAAGACATCATGCGGCCTCCAGAGTCGCATCGTCTCGACTACGAAGGCGAAATTGCCATCATTATTGGTGAAGGTGGTCGCCGTATTTCAGAGGCTGATGCTTGGAATCACATTGCTGGCTACTCTTGCTACAACGATGGCTCTGTGCGCGATTGGCAAAATTTCACCACGCAATGGACTGCTGGTAAAAATTTCTGGCGCACTGGCGGCTTTGGCCCTTGGATGGTCACTGCCGATGAAATCAAACCAGGTCAAACCTTGACCCTCAGCACCCGCTTAAATGGTGTTGAGTTGCAACGCGCCACAACAGACATGATGATTCACAGCATCCCACGACAAATTGCCTACATCTCTACCTTCATTCCGCTTGAACCCGGTGATGTCATTGTGAGCGGCACGCCTGGCGGCGTAGGCAACAAACGCACACCCCAAGTTTTCATGAAACCCGGTGATGTGGTGGAAATTGAAGTCGATGCAGTTGGCATTTTGCGCAACACCATCAAGGACGACGTCGCATCATGAAGGTCTTGAAACTCTTGCTTGCGCTAAGCCTTACCCTAGGTCTTGTGCCAACGGTTAGCGCACAAGACAACTGGCCCCAAAAACCCATTCGCCTTTTGCTGGGGTTTCCTGCAGGCGGCGGATCGGACATCGTGGCCCGCCTCGTTGCCAAGTCATTGGGCGACCGCATTGGACAAAGTGTGGTGGTCGACAACAAACCAGGCGCGGGCGGCAACATCGCAACAGAGATGTTGGTGCGTGCTCCGGGTGATGGCTACACCCTGCTATTGGTACCCAGCGGGCATGCGAGTGGTGCAGCCATGAAAAAGTCATTGCCCTTCGATCCCATCAAAGATCTGGCATGGGTTAGCACCATTACAACTTACCCATTGGCTTTCACCGTCGCGCCCAACTCGCCCATCAAGTCTTATGCTGACTTGATCCAAAAGGCCAAAGCAGAACCCAACAAATACACCTACTCATCTGTTGGCATTGGCACTGCCATGCACCTGGCCGCAGAGTGGGCTTTTGGCGATGCCAATGTGCAAGTGACTCACATTCCGTTCAAGGGCGGCACGGGCCCCATGACGGAGTTGTTGGCAGGACGTTTAGATGTCATGGTTGATACCATGACATTGACGGCTTCGCTTTTAAAAGACCAGCGTGTGAGAGCCATTGCCGTGACCTCACCGCCTGGTGGGAGTCCTGTTCAAGGTGTGCCCGCCATTGCTGATCAATACCCTGGGGTGATTTTTGAATCATGGCTGGGCATCGCTGCACCAGCCAACACACCGCCCGAATTGGTCGAGCGTTTGAACAAAGAGCTTCGTGCGGTTCTCAGTCAAGAGGATGTGAAGCAAAAACTCATTTCATTTGGGGGCTCACCCAATGCCAGTTCACCGAATGAATTCAAAATGCGTGTCGAGCGAGACATTCGCAACTTGAAAAAAGTGATCCAAGATAAAAAGATTGAACTTGAATAAACAAAAGACTGTAGAAAATGACACAAGAAATGACACAGCAATTGCGAATTCGCCAGTTGGT
>CAIODE010000407.1 GCA_903856875.1 uncultured Burkholderiales bacterium | reverse complement strand
CGATCTCCCCAAAACCCCAAAACCCCTTGATTTAAATCATATGATAACCATTTGAATAAATAGATACTGACAAGATCACACCATTCGGTCGAATTGACGATCTTTCAAAAAGGGCCTCAAAATGACACAAACTTACCAAGTTGAAGTGGAAAATATCAAATGCGGTGGCTGCGAAAACTCCATCGTGAAAGGCATCAACAGCGTTGCCAAGGTCACTGATTTGGTCATTGATCGCGAAAAGCAGTTGGTCAGCTTTTCTGGAGAAGATTCCATCAAACAGCTCGTCATTGACAAGCTCAAATCAATGGGCTACCCCGAAAAAGGCTCAGTGGCGGGTCTTGCGGCTGGCATAACCAATGCCAAATCTTTTGTCAGTTGCGCCTTTGGACGGATGACCTGAGTCTTCCAATTAGCTTGCCTACAAGATCATGGCATTGACATGATTGAAAAACACAATGGTTTACCTTAATTCCTTGCTGTTGAATTTGAGTTGAAAATACAAGTTACCTATGACTATCACCCTGCAAAGGAATGAAATGATCGAAGAGAACATTGATATTCAAACCGCCAACGGTTCGATGAACACCTTTGTGGTTTTCCCCGAAGAGAATGGCCCTCATCCTGTTGTTTTCTTTTACATGGACGCACCCGGCAAGCGCGAGGAGCTGCACGACATGGCTCGCAGATTGGCCAGCGTGGGTTACTTTGTCGTTTTGCCCAATCTCTACTATCGACGCAGTCGAGACTTTTATCTCAAAGAGCGCACACCCGAGGCCATGGAAGTCATGTTTGGACACATGGCAACACTGAATGCTCAAACCAGTCAAAGCGACACCCAAGCCATGTTGAAGTTTGTAGACACCCATGCCATGGCAGATCAAACGCGAGTGGGCGCAGTGGGCTACTGCATGAGTGGCCCTATCGTGATGTGGATTGCCGCTCAATTCCCCGATCGATTCCAAAGCATTGCGTCTATTCATGGCGCCAACATGGCCACAAACGAGCCCGATTCACCCCATCTGATGGCACCCCAAATTAAGTGTGAAAGCTATTTTGCTTGCGCCGAAATTGACAAGTGGGCACCCCCTGAAGACATCCAGAAATTGGAAGCTTCACTGATCATGGCCAAGTCAAATTATCGAATTGAGTGGTACCCCAAAGTAGAACATGGCTTTGTGTTTCCGCTTCGCGCTGGCATGTACAACGCCAAAGCCGCAGAGCGGCATTGGGAGCGATTGTTTAGCTTGTTCGAACGTACTCTGAAAAAACACTAGGAGCATCTTTCATGAAGAAAACGCTTGTCAACCAAATTGTGATCAAGGCACTCGTTGCGGGTGGCTTGGCGCTGACCAGTTTGTTTGCAACAGCGCAAACTGCACCCTACCCTTCAAAACCAGTGCGCATTGTGGTGCCATTCCCTGCAGGCGGCTCGGCAGACTCCATGACGCGAGTGGTCAGTCAGTTTTTGGCCAAGCGATGGGGGCAGTCTGTGCTCGTAGACAACCGCCCAGGTGGTGGCACTGTCATTGCCGGTGCTTTGGTTGCCAAAGCACCCGCCGATGGCTACACCCTGATCATCATTGCCAACAGCCTGACCATCAACGCCAAGCTCAGAACCACACTGCCCTACGATGGCTTGAAGGCCTTCGATCCCATTGCTCAATTGGTTCAATCGCCCCAAGTCATTGCCGTCAACAGTGCCAGCCCCTACAAAACGCTTGGTGAACTGATTCAAGCCGCCAAGGCCAACCCAGGCACATTGTCTTATTCCACAGTGGGGCCCGCCACCACGCAGCACATTGCGGGAGAATCGTTCAAACGCATCACTGGCACAGACTTCACTTATGCAGCCTTCACTGGGGGCGCCCTTGCTGCCAATGCTGTCATGGGCAACCATGTCACCATGGTCTTGACCAATTTGAATGAAGTTGCACCCATGTTGGATTCAGGCAAGTTACGGCCCTTGGCTGTGACCACTCGCGAGCGCCTAGATGCACTCAAGCAAGTACCAACAGCCATGGAACTTGGCATCAAAGACTATGAAGCTGTGGCCTGGTTTGCCGTGGCCACACCTGCTGGCACGCCCAAGGATGTGACTCAAAAAATTGCAGATGATTTGCAGGCTGCACTGAATGACCCAGAAGTTCGCCAAAAGCTGAATACGGCAGGACTTTATCCCTCTTACATGGGGCCTGAAGCCCTTAGTGCACACATCCAAACTGAGTACCAGCGTTACAGCAAAATCATTGACGAAGCACGCATCAAATTAGAATGATGCCTTCATTGATTCACGCCACTGACTTCTACCCAACGATTGCACCATGAGCGCCAACGACACCGACCGCGTGCCCTACGCAAAACTTCAGCCCTGTTCACGGTGCACGGCTCTCTCATGTATGTAGACCCAGATGGCAATGCCACAGGCTACGACGATGTGTTCACACGCATTGAAAAATACCGAGCGCACTTTGAGAGTGTTGGCTTAGGCGCCGACTACGTGAAAAATTTCATGCGCTAAGCCCACAATCAAAGTGGCTTTTTAAGCCAGTTGGCAATTTCTCCAATGACACCCCGGCGAAATGCTAAGACGCAAATGACAAAGATAAGGCCCTGAATGATGGTGACCCATGCGCCAAACT
>CAIODE010000406.1 GCA_903856875.1 uncultured Burkholderiales bacterium | reverse complement strand
GCCCTATGGCCATGGCTAAACTGATGCTCACAATGCCTAAGCCGGTATCAGTGTTGAGGGGCCCCACATACAGACCCCGCGATTGGCGCGTTCCCAGGGTGATCATGAGAATGGCTGCAGCCATTAGCGTCGTCATCCAAACGCCGGGATGATTCATACTTGGAAAGAGTTTCATGTTTCGCTTAAAAATTGAAGTAAGTCTGCGGAAAATTGATCAGGCATTTCGAAGTAGGGCAGTGCACCACTTTCGTAGACAGTGAAGCGCCAGTTTTTTGAAGAGGCATAACGTTGTTTGCCACGGTAATCTACAAAATCGCCGCGCGTGCCATGGCTCATCCAAACCTTTTGCGTTAGCCTGTCGTAGATGTCGGTGATGTCTGCGCTAAAGAGTTGAGCCGATAGGAAACACAAAGGGGCATTCTGAGCGCCCATTTGCCGCGTCGTCCAAACGGCATAGCGGTACATCTCTTCGTCAATATTCGCAGAACCCCAAGTTTTATTTAAAAAATACCGAATGACTTTGGGCCGAGTCAGTAAGTTGAAAATTGAAAGGCCCCAGCCAGGCCCTTTAAGCAAGGCCCAGAGCCAGTTAACCCCGTAGGTTTGACCTTCTGCGGCTTGTCTAAGTTTCAGGCCTTTGAAGCCTGTTGGGCTGACCAAAGAAATGTATTGAAAATGGGTGGGTTGCTCAACTGCCGCACGTGCTAAAAATTCGCAGGACAAAGAAACGGCCAAAGCGTCAATGGCTTGGGTGCCATGGATGGCTTGCACATGACGCACCAAGTCATGAAGCGCGTCTGTCATGAGGCGCGGTGTGTACAAGCGATCGGCGCGATCTGAAAGGCCGTAACCTGGCAGGTCAATGGCGTAGACAGTTCGATGTTGACTGAGTGACTCGAAAAGCGGTCGAACCTCAGCGGCGCTGGCCGATGCATTGATGGTGTGAACCAAAATGAGCGGGCGGCCTTGCCCTTTCACATAAGCGCAAAGATGACCCGTGCCACTGGCAATGGTTTGGAGTTGCCCATTTAAAGCAAGATTCAATGCGTACTTTCATGGCCCAAAAAAAGTTATTTTCGCACATTGATTGCAAATGGCTGCAGCTTGCTTTTGAAACACCGGTTTCAGCGGCGTGGTGCCGTAAAAGGAAATGGCGTCAACACAAGCTATTGCGTTGACGCCATGGAAGCAAAGATTACTTTTTAGCGCCGTCTTTGGCGGCCTCTTTGGCTACTTTTTCAGCCTTCTTGCCATCGGCTTTGGCTTCTGGTTTGACTTCGGTTTTGGCCACAGCTTTGGCATCTGTTTTGGCTTCAGCCTTGACAGGTGCGGAAGCCGTGGCTGCTGCGGGTGCAGTGGCCGTTGCTGTGGCTGGTGTGGCGGCGAAAGCGGCTGCTGAGAATGCGCCAATGATCAAGGTAGCGAGAAGTTTAGTCATGATGTTTCCTTCATGTTGTTTGAAAACTCCACCGATCGGGAGTGATCATTCAACGGCAGGGAAGACACACTTGTTGACTGAAATATTTAATTATTTATGTCAACTTGCGGTGGGTCTGCGCGTTGATGTGACCATGAAGAGGCTGGCAATCCAGCCCATTCATGCGGTGCCAGAGGCCAACATGGATTGAGCCACCAGGCGCAAACTGGCTTG
>CAIODE010000405.1 GCA_903856875.1 uncultured Burkholderiales bacterium | reverse complement strand
CATGCACTTCAGCACTCAAAGACTCTTTGTTGTCCTCGTCCATTTTGAAAGGCAGCAAACCTTCGTTGACGCCCACCAGCATCACATGCGGCCACTCCAAACCTTTGGCGGCATGCAGCGTCGACAAAGTCACCACATTGGGATCTTGCTCGCGCTCATTCAAAGTCGACAAGAGGGAAATCGTTTGAGCCACTTCCAGCAATGATTTTGTTTCTGCCATCACGCTCACGCCTGCAGCATCATCAATGGTGCCGCCACAACGGCCTGACATCCAGTCGCAAAATTCCAGCACATTGGTCCAGCGTGCTGCAGCTACTTTTTCGTTGTCTTCACCATCGTACAAATGTTTTTCATAGCCTATGTCTTTCAACCACTGCAACAAAAAAACCTTGGCATCTTCGGCGCCATGGGTTCGCTTGGCGCGGTATTCCAAGTCGTTCATGAAACGACCAAACTCATGCAAACTGCCTACCGCACGCGCAGACAATCGGCTGCCTAAACTGTTGGAAAACAGTGCTTCAAACAAACTCAATTTGTATTGGCTGGCCAAAGTACCCAGACCTGCCAAAGTTTGATGCCCAATGCCGCGCTTCGGACTGGTCACAGCCCGCAAGAAAGCCGGATCGTCGTCGTTGTTGACCCACAAGCGAAACCAAGCGCACAAATCTTTGATTTCTGCGCGGTCAAAAAAGCTTTGACCGTCTGAGACTTTGTAGGGAATTTGCGCGCGTCGCAAAGCTTTTTCAAACGGTTTGGCCATGTGATTGGCACGGTACAAAATAGCAAACTCTTTGTAGTCGCGGTATTGCACACCGCCGGAAGTGATCGCGGTGCCTGCGCGCAAAGATTGAATGCGAGCCACCATGCGGTCGGCTTCATGCTCTTCGTGGTCGGCATCGACCACGCGAACTGGTTCGCCTTCACCCAACTCAGAAAAAAGTTTCTTAGGGTAGAGCTTGGGATTGGGTTCAATCACGTTGTTGGCTGCTCGCAAAATGGAACTGGTCGATCGGTAGTTTTGCTCTAAGGTCACCACCTTCAATTGCGGAAAATCTTGTGGCAAACGTTTGAGGTTGTCCAAAGTGGCGCCTCGCCAACCATAAATCGATTGGTCATCGTCGCCCACGGCCGTAAAACGTGCGCGCTCACCCACCAAGTGTTTGAGCACTTCATACTGAGTGGCATTGGTGTCTTGGTATTCGTCCACCAACACATGGCCCATGGCCGCTTGCCAGCGCTCACGCACATCTGGAAACTGTGTCAACAACTTCAAAGGCAAACCGATCAGGTCATCGAAGTCCACGCTTTGGTAAGCTGCCAAGCGCTCCTCGTAGCGCCCCATGATGCGCGCCGCAATACGTTCGTTTTCATTCTTGGCAATTCCCTCTGCTTGTGCGCTTGTCAGGCCCGCATTTTTCCAAGCACTGATGGCCCATTGCCATTGCTTTGCCGTATTGGCATCGGTGGTGCCGCCGCAGTCTTTCAAAATGCTCACCACATCGTCTGAATCCAAAATGCTGAACTGCGGTTTCAAACCCAGCACATGCCCGTCTAGCCGCATGATGCGCACACCCAAAGCGTGAAAGGTGCAAATCATGACCTCTTGAGCGCCTTTGCCAATGAGCTTGCGCGCACGATCGCGCATTTCACTGGCCGCCTTGTTGGTGAAAGTGATGGCCGCAATGCGCTTGGGTTCAAGCCCCACTTCAATCAGCCGGGCAATTTTTTGCGTGATCACGCGTGTCTTGCCCGAGCCCGCACCCGCCAACACAAGGCAAGGGCCTTTGACGTAATGAACAGCTTCAAGCTGAGCCGAATTCAAACCAGAGGAGGGGGTGGACATGCGTAAAAATTGGGAAGACCGAATTGGGATGCAGATTCGGCAAGCTGCTGAATCATAGCGGGCAATGGCAGGCAAATGGGGCCCAAATTCCAAGGCACAATGTGAACCATGCTAGATGTCTTGCGCGTTACCTTTCCATTCTTTGCCTTGGTTCTTTGTGGTTACTGGGCTGCGCGTCGCCAAATGTTGCCCTTTGAAGCCATTCCTGGCTTGAATGGCTTTGTACTTTTCTTTGCCCTGCCTTGCATGCTGTTCCAATTTGGCGCCAAAACGCCCATTGCACAACTCTTAGATGCCAGCGCTTTCTTCATGTACTTGTTTTGCGCCTTGGTCATGGTGGCCTTCGTTGTGGCCATCACTTTGAACAAACGTATTGGCTGGAACGATGCAGCATTTGGGGCCTTGGTCGGCGCCTTTCCCAACACCGGCTTCATGGGCGTTCCTTTGTTGGTGGCCTTGCTAGGCGCTGCGGCAGCGGGCCCTGCCATCGTCACCATCGTCATCGACATGGTCATCACCACATCGCTTTGCATCGCACTGTCGCGTTTGGATGGCGCAGGCCAGCAAGGCGTAGGCCAAGCTGCCAAAAATGCATTGCTTGGTGTGGTTAAAAATCCTTTGCCTTGGGCCATTTTGTTGGGTACTCTTTTTTCTGCATTTCAAATTGAGTTGCCAGGCCCTGTCGAAAAAACAGTGGGCTTGTTGGGCGATGCCGCATCACCCGTTGCGCTGTTCACCATTGGTGCTGTCTTGGCGCGTTCCCAAAAAATTGCACACCACGAAGAGCACGGCCCTTTGACATGGAAAGACTATGTGCCCGTGGCACTCATCAAATTGTTCCTGCACCCCATCTTGGTTTTGGCGGTGGGTTTGGCCGTGATTTCAATGGGTGTGCCCATTGATGCGTTTGCACTCAAAGTGATGGTGCTTGTGGCGGCTTTGCCCAGCGCCAGCAATGTGGCCATGTTGTCAGAAAGATTTGGCGCCGACAATGGCCGCATCGCCAGAATTATTTTGGTCTCTACGGCTGCTGCCTTCCTTACCTTTTCGGGCGCTGTTGCATTGTTACAGTAATTCAAACCTTCAGGGTATGTGGCTTTAAATGGCCAATGGATCGACATCCACCAACCAGCGAATCAGGCCTTTGTGCTGCGGCTCTGAACGCGATGCGTGCAGTTGTTCTTGCAGCAATTCAAGCACGCTGTGTAGCGCTTTTCTGGAAGCGCTTTCAATCAGCATTTGTGCGCGTTCAACATTGGCCACACGCTGGATGCTCATGGGCACCGCAGGGTACACACTCACTTCGGCCAATGCCGATGCGCTCTGGGTGCTCAGGCCTTCCAAAGATTGCAACTGCGCATTCGCTTGGTTTAAAAATGCTTGCGCCACCGCTTGGGTGCGCGCGTCACTGCGAATCAGTGCCTGAAAAGTACTGGGCGGCAAGCCGGCTTCCAAACGCTCTTTCAATTGTTGTTCTGCAAATGCAGGGTAGTCATGCTTTTTAAGCGCTTCAAACAAGGGGTGAGAAGGGTGAAAAGTTTGCACCCACATTTCACTGCTGGCACTTTGTTCTGCATCGCGCCCAGCTCTGCCGCCGGCTTGCATGAGCAATGCAAACAAACGTTCTGGCGCTCTGAAATCGCTAGAGAACAAAGCGCCATCTGGATTGACAGCTGCCACCAAAGTGATGCGCCGAAAGTCATGCCCTTTGGCAATCATTTGCGTGCCCACCAACACATCCACTTCACCACTGTGCACGCCCGCCAATTGAGCCTCTAGCGAACCTTTTAACTTAGTGCTGTCTGCATCAATGCGCATCACCTTCACTGGGTCGCCATTGGGGCGTTTGACATCCACCAACAGCTCGGCCAAATGCTCTTCAAGTTGCTCTGTGCCGCGCCCCATGGGCGCAATGTCGGCATTGCCACAAGCGGGGCAAGCTCGGGGCACACGCTCGGTAAAGCCGCAGTGGTGGCAGCGCAAGGTGCGATCAATTTTGTGAAACACCCGAAACGCACTGCAATGCGCGCATTCACTTTTCCAATCGCAATCTGCGCAATGCAAAACGGGTGCATAGCCGCGGCGGTTGAGCAGCAACATGCTTTGCTCGCCCTTGGCCACACGCTCTTGAATGGCGGCCATCAAGGGTGCAGACAAAACAGTTTTGCGAGGCTGATGGTTCATGTCAACACGGCGCACGAAAGGCAGTTGACCTGCACCAATTCGCGCGGGCATGGGCAAGCGCACATATCGCCCACCTTGCGCCGCAGGGCGGCTGTGATGCCAGCTTTCTAAAGAAGGCGTGGCCGACCCCAAGATCACTTTAGCGCCTTCTAGCCGTGCCCTGTAAATGGCCAAATCTCTGGCCGAATAACGCGCGCCTTCTTGTTGTTTGTAGCTGGCATCGTGTTCTTCATCCACCACACTCCATTTGAGATGGGGCATGGAGGCAAAGATAGACATCCGTGTGCCCAGCACAATTCGGGCGCTGCCTTGGTGTGCCGCCAGCCAACTTTTCAAACGTTGAGGGCCCGTCATGCCGCTGTGCATAGAGACCACGCCCGCATCGCCAAATCGGGCTTTCACACGGGCCTCAAGTTGCGGCGTGAGATTGATCTCGGGCCCCATCATCAAGGCTTGCGCGTTGGGGTCTTCTGCCAAGCACCTGGCCACCGCTTGAAGGTAAACCTCGGTTTTGCCGCTGCCAGTGGCACCATGGAGCAGAAAGGGTCCGGGGGCCTCAGCCATTTGTGCCAATACATCGGCTTGCTGTTCTGACAAGTGCCAGGGTGACTGCAAGGTTGTGGCCAAAGCCTCATCTGTTGCCACCTGCTTTTTAAACCGCCTTGCCAGTTGCACGGGCGTGAGGTCTCTGAGTTGCGGTGGCAAGGCTGCCATGGCCACTTCACCCAAAGAGCGCTGGTAATAATGTGCCGTGAACTGAACCAGCTGCAGCCAGTGCGCGCTTAATGGCGCGACCCCTTCTAATGCGGCTGTTACTTGACGCAAGGTGTGCGTGCTGAGTGTGTCGGGCGCAGTGGTGTGAACGCCCCACACCACGCCTAAGACTTCTCGATTGCCAAAAGGCACTCTGACCAATTGACCTGCCTTGACGGGCAGGTCGGTGACATAGGTGAGCAAACCGCCCACTTGGCTGTATGCGGGAGCCGAAACGGCAACGTCAAGCCACTTTTGCATTCAAAACCTTGTGAGCCGCATTAACAGGAAGGCGCCCTTGCATTCTGTCATTTTCTTGCTCATAAATATTCTTGAAACAGCGGGTAAGTTGTTGTTTTTCATGACCTTTAGAGGCAGTCCCAATAAACTGTGGATAACTTTGTTGAAAACCCTGCGCGATGACCCGCAAAGCCTTGAAAAATAAGGCTTTGATTGGATTGCTCGCGAACTGAGCAGTTTCATAAATTTGATTAAAAACAACAACTTAAGGTATAAGGGAAGAGGACGTGCAGGCTGCAAGCGGGATCTGAAATTTCAATTCTCCGAAAAGAACTATTGTGCATAAGTCAATAGAAAAAACCCAAAAATTTAATTATTTTTGGGTCTCTGAGGGGGCTTGTTTGCAGTAAGCAAAAGCTTTTTCTGGCTTCAGCGCCTGAGGGCTCTTGAATGCGTGTGAACCGCCTCCACCAATGCCGAAACATGCTCAGGCGGCGTGAATTGGCTAATGCCATGACCTAAGTTAAAAATGTGTGTGGGCCCTGTGGTGTTTTTGTCGGCGTGAGGCTTGCCAAAACTGTCCAACACCCGAATCACTTCCTTTTGAATCTGTGCGGGCGGCGCAAACAGCACATTGGGATCAATGTTGCCTTGTAGCGCTTTACCGGGACCATTGACCGCACCGCCCACCATTTGACGGGCGCGGCCCAAGTTCATGGTCCAGTCGAGGCCCAGCACTTCGCAATCCAATTGCCCCATCTGATCTAGCCACAAACCACCGCCTTTGGTAAACACCAGTCGCGGAATGGTGGCGCCCTCGTGTTCTTTTTTCAGCAATGCCAATACTTTGGCCGTGTAGGCCAAGCTGAATTCTTGGAAGGCGCCATCGGCCAAAACACCGCCCCAGCTGTCAAAAATCATCACGGCCTGAGCGCCGGCTTCAATTTGGGTATTCAAATAGCTGGCGACAGCTTGGGCGTTGACTTCCAGAATGCGGTGCATCAAATCGGGTCGGCTGTAGAGCATGGACTTGACCAGGCGGTAATCGTCAGAGCCTTTGCCCTCGACCATGTAGCAGGCCAAGGTCCAGGGGCTGCCAGAAAAGCCAATGAGGGGGACGCTGCCGTCCAGTGCTTTTCGGATGGAAGTGACTGCGTCAAAAACATAACGCAATTTGGCCATGTCGGGAACATGCAGCTCAGCCACAGCGGCCTCATCTCGCACCGACTTGGCAAAGCGGGGGCCTTCGCCCAGCGCAAAGCTCAAACCCAGCCCCATGGCGTCTGGCACGGTCAAAATGTCGCTGAACAATATGGCAGCATCCAATGGGTAGCGCTCTAGCGGCTGCAGGGTGACTTCCGTGGCGAAGTCAACATTGGTGGCCAAGCCCATGAAGCTGCCAGCCTTGGCGCGAGTGGCGCAGTATTCAGGCAAATACCGTCCTGCTTGGCGCATTAACCAAACGGGCGTGTGGTCGGTCGCTTGTCGCAAACAGGCACGCAAAAAAGTATCGTTGGACAAAGGAGCAAAACTGGCTGTGGTCATAAGAATTCTGAAAATTTCTGTGCGTTTCAATCGAAAACCTGAGCATTCTCGCAGAATGGTTGAAGGTCAGTGAGCGTTAGATGAACAGCCCATCATTTTGGGGGTGCGGTCTTGAGTTGGCTGAGGACCTCTTGAATTTCACTCACACTGGGCAATTCAGACAACAAACGCACAGATTTCCTCGGGGCATACCAGGCGTACACGGGCACACCGTTGCGGCCCAGCTCGTTCAGGGCAGCCGTGATTTGGGGGTCGTAGCGGGTCCAATCTGCGCGCAACAGCAGAACATTCTTGCTGGCAAAATCAGCCATCAAGCGGGTATTTGAAAAAGTGACTTTCTTGTTGAATTGACATGACACGCACCAAGCGGCTGTGAAGTCAACAAAAACGGGTCGCCCCTCTTTGAGGGCTGTGTTGACTTTTTCAGTCGACCATGCGTCCCATTGGCCAGGCTTTTGGGCTTGATTGCTGGATGGGGAAACCGTTTGCGTTTCGCTGCTTGCTTGGGCTTCAACTTGGGTCCACATGGGGCCCCAATGCCAAATCGACAATGCCAAGACGACCACAGCCAAGGCCGCCATCACGCGGCCCACTTGGCCTTTCAGTGTCAGGGCCCAAATTAACCAAGCCAAGCTGAGTAAGCAGGCTAAAAATCCAGAGACGCCATCCAAGCCCACCTGCTGACCCAAGACCCAGACCAACCAAATGACCGTGGCATACATGGGAAACGCCATGAACTGACGGAATGTCTGCATCCATGCACCGGGTCGAGGCAAGAACTTCACCCAAGCCGTATTGAATGAAATGGCCACGAATGGCAGCGCCATGCCGATGCCCATGGCCAGAAAAACGGGCAAGGCCTGCCAAGCCGGCAAACCAATGGCCAAGCCTAAGGAGGCCCCCATGAACGGCGCCGTACAGGGCGAGGCAATGACGACGGCAAACACCCCCGACCAAAGCGAATTGGTGATGGGGTTGGTCCATTGAACGCCTGCCACGGAACTGGGCACGAACGCGCCAAATTCAAACATACCCGACAGGTTCAAACCGATGACCGCAAACAGCATGGCCAGCGCACCCACCACCCAAGGCGATTGCAACTGAAAGCCCCAGCCCATTTGCGATCCGGCGGCGCGCAATGCCAGCATCAATGCGCCCAAAACCAAGAAGGAAATCAAGACGCCTGCAGTGAAAGCCCAAGCCGAGAGCTTCATCTCTCGGGGCCGATCAGCCAGTTGAGTGATGCTCAAGAGTTTGATGGCCAACACGGGAAAAACACAGGGCATCAAATTCAACAAGACGCCGCCCAACAAGGCACCCAACATGGCCAAGGCCCAAGTGGCCCAAGGCGCAGGGACCAGAATCGGGGCAGCCATGTTTGAAAGGGTGGGCTTCAAGCTGGCGTCTGTTGGGGGAGGATCGGCAAACACTTGCCATTGGCCTTGAACGGGGGTGTCTACGGTCCATTGTCGGCCTGTGGGTGCATCCGCCTTGCCCTGCACCAACAGCCATGTCATTTGTTGGGGGCTGTCCATGCGTTCGCTTGAAACTTGCAAGCTCACACGTGCACCCGTGGCCATCTCACCAGAACTGCTGGTAGAACTTGCTTTTTGAACGACAGGTGCGGCACTGTTGTGAATCACATTGGCCGTTTGAGGAAACACTGTCCAGTCATTGTTTTGGAGTTCCGGTGGCAATTGCGCCAAGCTCAAATCAAGCGTGCGACCGTCTTTGGAAATTTGGGCGAGGTGCTTGCCCTTCAAAGGCTGTGCTTGCAATTGCAAGGCCTTTTCAAAGGCACCTTGGGCCATCGATGTGGCGCCTTGAATGGGCAGCTTTAAACTGAAATCGCCTTCCTGCGGAATGCACTCTTGTTTGCAAACCAGCCAGTTGGCGTGCAAGTCAATTTGCACCGAGGTCTCGTTGCCCTTGGGCTTGAAGGCCTTGCTGATTTGAATGGGCATCACCAACAGCAGGGTGTCTTCATAACCAAAATTGGCCAGCGGGCCAATGGGAATACGGCGCGGGACGGGCCAAATTAAGTTGCCAGCCACCAGGCCCTCGGGCAATTTCCATTGAAGATCAGTTGGCAGCCCCGAATCGCCTGGGTTGCGCCAGTAGGTGTGCCATTGGGCTTGGTGCACCAGTTCTAAACCCAGCCAAAGGTTTTGGCCCGCTTCAATGCCCTTGGGTGCTTCGGCCAACAAGGTGGCTTTGACCTGGGCTGTTTGAACCATTTGACCCACGGGGCGTGGGCTCAAAAGCTGCGTTTGGGCTTGGCCATTGGGCGTCAAAACCACAAGCAAAGCCATGCCCACCCACGCACAGCGAAGGTTTAAAAGCAGCTTGCGCAAGCGATAGAAAAACAAGGTCAAGAACATAAACGCCAAAAGCCCAACTCTACACTGCAAAATCATGCCCTTAAATCCTACGCCTCCATTAAACTGCGCTGATTGAAAAGACCCTAGACATGTCACATCACATTCACTTTTGGTCCGACTTGACCACCCTCGACTTTGGCCGCCTTGATACCGCGCGGGCCATTGCCGTGTTGCCCTTGGCGGCCACCGAGCAGCATGGACCGCATCTGCCTTTGTCTGTTGATGTGGACATTGTGAATGGCGTCGTTCATTCCGCCATGACCCGTTTGAAAGCGGGCGCCCCAGCAACTGCTGACAAGTTGAACCCCAAAGACTTGTCCATCTTGGTTCTGCCAACGCAAAGTGTGGGACTCAGCCCCGAGCATGCGGCTTTTGCCGGCACGCTCACCTTAAAAGCAGAAACACTGATCCGGCTTTGGACGGACATTGCAGAGTCCGTCAAAGCCGCAGGCATTCACAAACTGGTGCTGTTCAATGCGCATGGCGGCCATGTAGGGGCCATGGATGTGGTGGCCCGCGATTTGCGCGCGCGCTTAGGCATGTTGGTCTACAGCGTCAACTGGCACCAGTTGCCCTTGCTCGATGAAAAGGGCCAAGATGCCAACGCGCTTTTCACAGACCATGAACATCGCTTTGGAGTGCATGCGGGTGACGTTGAAACCTCGGTCATGCTGGCGCTTAAACCGCATGCTGTGACCAT
>CAIODE010000404.1 GCA_903856875.1 uncultured Burkholderiales bacterium | reverse complement strand
GTGGCGTCGGTTGTGTGTTTGATCAAATCGCTGGCCATGGCCTGTTCCTTGTTGAGATTGAAATTACTACTTAATCGTCTTTGTAAACTTCCCGTATTTTGACAGAAACGCACAAAGCCGCTCATTCATTGTTTGATCCGAATCATTTTCTCAGCATGGACGTCCCTTCTTCGCACGCTTCAACCCCCTTAGAACTGTCCGTGGCAGTGATTGGCGGCGGGCCCGCAGGTTTAATGGCGGCTCAGGTGTTGTCGAACTTGGGCCATTCGGTGCATCTTTTTGATGCCATGCCTTCAGTGGGTAGAAAGTTCTTATTGGCAGGGCGAGGGGGTCTGAACTTGACGCACTCAGAGGCCTTTGATCAATTTGTGAACCGTTATGACGACCATTCACCGCAGCTTGAACCCCTATTGCGTGAGTGGGGCCCAGATCAATTGAGGGTTTGGGCTCAGGATTTGGGCATTGAGACATTCATTGGAAGTTCAGGACGCGTTTTCCCCAAAGAAATGAAAGCGGCCCCGCTGCTTCGAGCTTGGTTGCATCGTTTGCGCCATCCTGAAAAAGGTGCGCCTGTTGAATTTCACATGCGCCATCGATTAACAGCTTTGAAGGCGATCCCCGCTGACATAGTGAATGGTAACTTGACTGAATTAAGTTTTGAAGTGCGGAGTCTCTCGTCCCCTGAGCTTCAGTTGCGCACTGTCAAGGCCCAAGCCATTGTCTTGGCGCTGGGCGGTGGAAGTTGGGCCCGGTTGGGCTCTGACGGCGCTTGGGCACCCTGGTTGAATGAAATGGGCGTGTCAGTGAACCCCTTGGTGCCCTCTAACTGCGGTTTTCATGTGGCCGGCAGAGAGGGGCAAGGTTGGACGTCGTTTTTCTTGGCGCGTTTTGCGGGTCAGCCTTTCAAGTCGGTCGCCATTGAGTGGACCCATGCCAAAGGGCACGTCATAAGGCGCCAGGGTGAGTTTGTGGCCAGCAGCTACGGTGTTGAAGGCAGTTTGATTTATGCCGCTTCAGCAGATTTGCGCAAGGCCATTCAAGCGCAAGGGCTGGCTGAATTGAAATTGGATTTATTGCCTGATTGGACCCTGGGAAAAGTCATTCAAGAGGTCTCGCATCCGCGGGGTTCGCGCAGTTTGTCTTCCCACCTAAAGGGACGACTGGGCATTGAGGGCGTCAAGATGGCCTTGTTGAACGAGCTCTTATCGCATCAGATCTTGCAAGATCCAGCACAACTGGGCTTGGCCATCAAAAGCTTGGCATTGAAGCTCACACAAGCCAGGCCCATCGATGAAGCCATCAGCAGCGCTGGGGGCGTGGCATGGAATGGTCTCGATTCAGGGCTGCAAACCAAGGCCTTGCCAGGGGTGTTTTGTGCAGGAGAAATGTTGGATTGGGAAGCGCCGACAGGTGGCTATTTGCTCACTGCCTGCATAGCGACTGGGGTGCGGGCTGCTATAGCCTTGCACGCAAAAATGAAAGGTGACGAGCCTTGACCCCGGCACTGGCTCTGCAGTTAGAGCTGCTTGGTTCCCCACCTGACTCGGTTGGCCGCTTTACCATGCGGGAAGGCCCGTCGGGGGCTATTGTAAGACACCGATAGAATCAGCACATGTCTTATCTCGTTCTGGCACGCAAATACCGTCCTCGAAACTTCACTGAAATGGTGGGGCAAGAGCACGTTGTGCAAGCCCTGACCAATGCCCTTGTGCAACAAAGGTTGCACCATGCTTATTTGTTCACTGGCACCAGAGGCGTTGGCAAGACAACGGTGTCTCGCATTTTGGCCAAATCACTCAATTGCCAGGGCACTGACGGACAGGGTGGCATCACGGCTGAACCTTGTGGTGTATGTCAGGCATGTCGGGACATTGATTCAGGACGGTTTGTCGATTACACGGAACTCGATGCAGCTTCTAATCGGGGTGTTGATGAAGTTCAAAGCTTGCTTGAACAGGCGGTTTACAAACCGGTTCAGGGGCGCTTCAAAGTGTTCATGATTGACGAGGTTCACATGTTGACCAACACGGCCTTCAATGCCATGTTGAAAACGCTGGAAGAGCCGCCTGAGTATTTGAAGTTTGTATTGGCTACCACCGACCCCCAAAAAGTACCCGTTACTGTTTTGTCTCGTTGCCTGCAATTTAACTTGCGGCCCATGGCGCCAGAAACAGTGTTTGAACATCTCACAAAGGTCCTGGCGCAAGAGAACTTACCTGCTGAGCCAATGGCCCTCAAATTATTGGCCCGAGCTGCCAGAGGTTCCATGCGCGATGCATTGAGCCTGGCCGATCAAGCCATTGCGTTTGGCAGCGGCCAATTGCAAGAGGCAACGGTTCGTTTGATGCTGGGCAGCGTCGATCGCAGCCATGTGATGGGCCTCATTGATGCCCTTGCAAGGGGCGATGGTGCCGCGGTGGTTGCTATTTCTGAAGGTCTTCGACTGAATGGTTTGTCTGCTGCCTCTGCCTTAGAAGACATGTCCATGGTTTTACAGCGCATGGCCGTTTTGCAAGCAGTTCCGAATGCGGCCTCTAACTCGGACGATCCTGATCAGACAGACATGTTGCGATTGTCGCAAGCCATGCCAGCCGATGAAACGCAGTTGCTCTACAGCTTGTGTTTGCACGGCCGCACAGAATTGGGCTTGGCACCTGATGAGTATGCTGCGCTCACCATGGTTTTACTCAGGCTATTGGCTTTCAAACCCAAAGCACATCAAGTTCAACAGGACCAAGCGCCTGCGGCTCAAAAAAAAACTTTAACGACAGCGCCACTTAGTTCGGCGCCAGCACAAGCCGTTTCTCCGCCTGAGCCTGAGCGCTCTGCCGTTTACAAACCTGCCATCGAGATGCCTGGATCAGATGGCAGCATGGCGCCTATTCAAGTGAAGAATTTGCCTGTCCGTCAAGCCAGTGAGCCTTCTGAGCGGACAGCCCCCAAAGTGTTGGTCGTCACGGAAGAGGGCTATTTTTGGACGCAAACTGTTCGCCAATTGGTGGCTTCTGAAGCCGTGACAGCCTTGGTGCGTGAGTTGGCCTTGCAATCGCAATTGATTGCACGCGATACCGATCAATGGCATTTGCGAATTGACAGCGAATCCTTAAACCAAGGCTCATCGCGCGAGCGTTTACAAGCGGCATTGAATGCTGCAGGGTTTGCGGTCAAGCTGGTGGTTGAAATTGGCAAAGTGACAGATTCACCTGCACAGCGCAATGCGGCTGATTTGGCAGAAAAGCAAAAAGCGGCAGAAGATTTGATTCATTCAGACCCCATGGTTCAAGCCATGGTTCAAAATTTTGGCGCCAAAATAGTGCCCGGCACAATCAAGCTTATTTCTTAAATTTCACGGAAGGAAAAACATGTTCAACAAAGGTCAACTCGCTGGCTTGATGAAGCAAGCGCAAGCCATGCAAGACAATATGAAGAAAGCCCAAGACGAATTGGCTTTTGTCGAAGTTGAAGGCGCATCTGGCAGTGGCATGGTCAAAGTTTTGATGACTTGTAAACATGCTGTCAAGCGTGTCACGATCGACCCCTCCTTGCTGACAGACGACAAGGACCTGCTGGAAGACTTGGTGGCTGCCGCCTTCAACGATGCCGTCCGACAAGCAGAGGAAGTGTCTCAACAGAAAATGGGCAAGTTGACGGCAGGTTTGCCTCCAGGCATGAAGTTGCCTTTCTAATTTTTTAAGAAGCCATGCAAAAACCTACTTCCCATGCACTAGATTCGCTCATCCAAGCGCTGCGGGTTTTGCCGGGAGTAGGTGCCAAATCTGCCTCTCGCATGGCATTTCATTTGATGCAGCACGAGCGCGGTGCTGCACTGCATTTGGCTAAAGCTTTAGAACACGCTTGCGACAACGTCAAACATTGCGCCACTTGCCACACGCTGACCGAAACAGATGTTTGCATCATGTGTTCTGACACTGAGCGCGATCGAACTCAGTTGTGTGTGGTGGAAACGCCCGCAGACCAAGCGGCCATTGAGAGAACTTCTACTTTCAAAGGACTGTACTTTGTCCTCATGGGCAAGCTCAGCCCCCTTGACGGCGTTGGACCGAAGGACCTCGGCTTTGCCAAACTGTCAGAGCGTTGCAATGACGGTCAAGTGCAAGAAGTTATTCTGGCGACCAATTTCACCGGTGAGGGTGAGGCAACGGCACACGTCATCGCAGAAATGCTAAAGAAGCGTGGCTTGCGCGTCACACGTCTGGCCAGAGGCGTGCCTGCTGGAAGTGAACTTGAATACGTCGATTTGGGCACCATCGCCCACGCATTGGTCGATCGTCGCTAAGCGCTTTGCGACTTTGAACACGGCTTTATCAGTGTTCTTCATTACGTAATTACCCGCTTGGGATGTTTCCCAATGTGCCGGCATCGATCCCTTTGTATGCTGAACTCATGTTCGATGGGAACGATTCAAGGGGTATTGGGGTGCTAGATAAAGTGAGGCGGCGGGAATTTACAGCCATGGCCATGGCCAGTGTTGTGCTGGCGCCTGACTTGGCTCGAGCTTCTGTTACGCCTCAAAAAATCAGCATTGCACTGGCCGCCAAAACCAGTCTATTCCATTTGCCTTTGGTCTTGGCCGACCAATTGGGCGTGTTCAAAAATGAGGGCCTTCAAATTGATTGGCTTGAATGTGAATCGGGTCTTCAAGCTCTTCAACTGGCCGTGAATGGACAAGCAGATGTGGTGTCAGGTGCTTTTGAACACACCCTTGATTTGCAAGCGCGTGGTTTAAATTACCGTGCCTTTGTATTGCAGGGCAGAGCGCCTCAAATCAGTGTGGGATTGGCCACAAAAAAAGCGCTTGCGATGAAATCATTGTCCGATCTCAAATCCTTGAAAGTAGGCATTTCATCCTTGGGCTCTGGCACACATTGGTTGGCTCAACAATGGCTATTCAAAGCCAATCTTGCTGCCGATCATATTCAGTACGTTGAATTGGGCGCTAGCACGGGCCATTTGGTAGAAGCCCTTAGGACGGGCTTGGTTGACGCTTTGTGTCACATCGATCCTGTCATGCACTACCTGGAACAAAAAAACGAATTGCGTCTCTTGGCTGATACACGATCGCTGCTCAGTTCGCAGCGCATGTTTGGAGGCCCTATGCTCTGCGCTTGTTTGTTTGGCAAGGGTGAGTTTTTGCAAAAACGCGCTGATGTTGCATTGACCTTGACCCTGGGCGTCGTTAGAGCATTGCATTGGCTCAAGACCGCGGGGCCTTCCGATATTCTAAAGATGGTGCCTTCTCACAACTGGATGGGCGACAGGGCGATTTACTTGGGTGCTTTGGAAAATGTGCGCGACAGCTACAGCTTGGACGGCATGTTTTCTAAAGAGTCTTTGCAAACGGCTTGGCGTGCCAGGGCGAATCGCGTTAGCACCGACCGGGCCAATTGGACCACCTTGGCCAAAACCTATACCAATGAATTTGCGCTGATTGCGAAACGCAAATTCAATTCCTGACGGAAGAAGTGGGTGAGTTGTGTTTGCCAGTTTTTGGGGCGGGCTGATTTGCTTTGACCTTGGATTTCTTGGTGTTGGATCCGCCGGTTGAGGCTTTGACACCAGGGTTGGTGTTCGACTTCTTGCCTGCATTTTTACTGCCTCTGGAACTGGCCGTGGTCGGCACCAAGATGGCAATGGATTGGCCCGGTTTGAGTGCAACAGGAATCTTCAATTTGTTCCAAGCCGCTATGTTCATAGGCGTCACGTCATGACGGCTCGCCAGCGAGGCCAAGGTGTCGCCTTTTTGGACTTTCACCAGAATACGGCGCAAAACAATTTCGGGGGCAAAAGAAATTTTGGCGTTGTCTGCCAAATGTTCAGTAACATCTGCGTCAAGCGAGCCTTGCCTTGCAACCAACAAGGTCGAACCTTGTTTGACTTGCATCCCATTCGGAATTTGGTTCACTGAGCGAAGCTCAATTTCGGTCATTTTGACCAGTTTGCTGGCCTCAGAGACCTTCATGGTCTTTGGCACAGACCAAGCCGTCCAACTGGCCAATGGTTTTTGTGCATGCTCTTCGAGTCTGCGTTGGAAGCGAGCTGCGTTGTCCCAAGGTAGCAAAATTTCAGGTGTGCCTGCAGCCAAAATAACCGGCCGGCTCATTGATGGGTTCAAAGCCTTGAAATCTTCCATGCTGACGCCTGAAAAATTGGCCGCCAATTTCACATCGATGTCACGCGTGATGCTGACCGACTTGAAATAGGGGTGATTCTGAATGAGTGGCAATCGGGCATTGAAATTTTGTGGCTGGGCAATGATGTTTTTAACGGCCTGCAACTTAGGCACGTAATAGCGCGTTTCGTTGGGCATGCTCAGATCGGAGTAGGTCAGGCCTAAACCTGCCGCTTTGTTTTTGGCCAATGCGCGGCCCACACTGCCTTCTCCCCAGTTGTAAGCTGCCAAAGCCAAGTGCCAGTCGCCAAACATGCCATAAAGTTTTTGTAAATAGTCAAGGGCCGCACGAGTCGATTCAATCACGCCGCGTCTTTCGTCCCTGAAAATGTTTTGTTTCAGATCAAAGTACTTTCCGGTTGCTGGCATGAATTGCCACATACCGGCAGCTTTCGCAGTGGAAACGGCTTCGGGGTTAAAGGCCGATTCGATGAAGGGCAACAAGGCCAATTCAGTGGGCATGTTTCTGCGTTCGAGTTCTTCAACAATGTGGAATAAATATTTCCTTGAGCGTTCCGTCATTCGCACCATGTAGTCAGGACGCGCTGCGTACCAATCTTCGCGGTCTTTCACCAGATCGTTTTCAAGATCGGGCATGGCAAAACCTTGACGAATGCGCACCCAAATGTCAGCAGGGGGCTCGGTGAGGTCGTCCATTTTGGGCTTGACGATGGCCGCTATGAAAGGCGCAATCAAATTGGGCGTTGGTGGTGGGGGCGTTGCAGTTGCCGTTGCTTCTGCTGTCGGACTGATTTCAACAGGACTGACTTCAGCTAGTTTCTGGACATTGGCGCAGCCTGTCAAAAATAGGGCAATACACAGTCCTAGCTTTATTTTCAGACCGAAGGCCTTGGTGTGATGGTTCATTTGTAGTCGTTTTTCCAGAGCCGCAGATGTGCAAAAATATCTGCTTCATTGTCTTTCACTTGCGGTGCAAACTTTTTAACGGCACTGATCACCGTTGACGATCGGGTTCGCATGAAAGGGTTGATTTTCAATTCATTCGCAAGATTGGCGGGCAAGGTCGGTAAATTCTGCGCTCTCAGTTCTTTGCAATGTAATACGTAGGATTGAAGACTTAAATTGTGTGGCTCTACCTCACTGGCAAATTTCAAATTGCTCAAGGTGTATTCGTGTGCGCAACAAACGCGTGAAGCGCCGGGCAGTGAAGCCAGCAGATCCATCGACTGGAGCATCTGCACTGCAGTTCCCTCAAACAAACGACCACAGCCACCAGAGAAAAGCGTATCGCCACAAAAAAGCAAAGGTTCTTGTCCCTCTGGCTCTGCGAAATAGGCAATGTGACCAGAAGTATGACCGGGTACATCGAGTGTTTGAAAATGCAAGCCAAGCCAACTGAACTGGTGCCCCTGAACTAAGGCTTGATATTCGAAGGGTAATTTTTCGTGAGCAGGCCCATAAACCTTGGCGCCCCAATCCTGCTGAAGTTTCGCCACACCCCCCGTATGATCACCATGGTGATGGGTGACTAAAATGCAATCGAGTTTGTGATTGTTTTCAGTCAACCAGTTGCTAACTGGGGTTGAATCACCTGGATCAACAACCAATGCAAGGCCTTGGTGTTGCAACAGCCAAATGTAATTATCAGAGAATGCGGGCAGCGGAATTAGGTTCATGACTCTTCCTATTATAGAAACCACCTCCATGGCGCAAGATTGGCGTCAATGGCTCACAACGCCAGCAGGGTCTTTTTTGTTGAACTGGGAGCAATCTCAGATGGATGAGTTGGTGGCAGACATCTTTGGCTACCACGCACTTCAATTGGGCATGCCCGAGTTAAATGGCTTGCGAGCCAACCGAATGCCCCATCAGTGGCTGGCCCTGTCTGACACCCATGCATTGCCTGAGGGACAAGATTTTCAGTTTGCAGCCCACAGCATTGCATTGCCATTTCAAGCCGACAGTTTAGATCTGTTGGTCATGCCGCACAGTTTGGAGTTGAGTTTGGATGCGCATGCCAGTCTGCGCGAGGCCGAGCGGGTCTTGGTGCCAGAGGGCCATTTGCTCATTACGGGTCTTAACCCGACCAGCCTATGGGGTTGGCGCCACAAACGCGCCCAATGGTATCGGCGCTGGGGTTTTGAGAGCTTAAGCTCTCCGGC
>CAIODE010000403.1 GCA_903856875.1 uncultured Burkholderiales bacterium | reverse complement strand
CTTCGAAAAAATGACTGCTAGGCATCTTTTTTGCATGAGTATCGTAGGATACTCAAATATTGCACCAATTTAGAACTTCGCCCATGACCTGGTCTTTGCTTGCTCGAGAATCCAATGGCACTTTAGGTGTCGCAATTGCTTCCCGATTTTTTGCGGTGGGGTCCTTGTGCGTTCACACACAACGCGGCGTTGGCGCGGTATCCACCCAAGCCCTCATGAATCCGCTGCTCGGCCCTCTCGGTATTAAGCTCATGCAAAGTGGCATGGCCACACAACAAGTGATGCAAGATTTGTTGAAAACCGATGCGGGCAGTGACCAAAGACAAGTCCATCTGTTGCCCCTCCACGGAGAAGCTGTTGCCCATACCGGAAAAGCGTGTATTGATTGGTGTGGCCATGTATCAGGACAAGATTTCAGCATAGCAGGCAACATGCTGGCAGGACCTCAAGTTCTGGCAGAAACAGCCAGAGTGTTTCAAGCCACACTGGGCATGCCTCTGGCCGAGAGACTCATTTTGGCCATGCAGGCAGGCGAAGATGCTGGGGGTGACAAGCGCGGAAAACAATCGGCCGCGCTCAGAATTCATGCTGACGAAGACTATCTCCAGCTGGATCTTCGTGTCGATGACCACGAAGATCCTCTTTTCGAACTCAAGCGCTTGTATGACAAAAGTTTAGAGCGCTTCCAACCCTTTTTAAGCTGCCTGCCTGGCAGACACAATCCGGTAGGCCTGACAGATCGCGCCCTGATTGATGCGCAAATTGAACGCTTTCATCAAGCGCGACTCAAAGCATGAGCAGCCCTAAACACACGGCCACCGTCCTTCAGGTCAAGGATTTGATCACCAGCTTCGACACCGACGCAGGCGAACTGACCGCGGTGGATGGCGTCAGCTTCAGTGTGGCCGCAGGACAAACCTTGGCCATTGTGGGAGAGTCTGGTTGCGGCAAAAGCGTCACCTCTTTGTCCATCATGGGCCTCTTGGCCAAGCCAGCAGGCTCTGTCCGAAGCGGCTCCATTCAATTTGAAGGTCAAGAATTGGTGGGTGCGCCAGTCAGTCAGTTGCAAAGTCTGCGCGGCAATCGAATGGCCATGATTTTTCAAGAGCCCATGACCTCCCTCAACCCCGCTTTCACAGTGGGTGAGCAAATTGTTGAAGGCCTCATGCGGCACCTGCCACTCGACAGAACGCAAGCCACCCAGCGCGCTTTGGAAATGCTCCAAAAAGTTCGAATTCCAGCGCCAGAAAAAAGACTCGACGACTATCCGCACCAACTTTCGGGGGGCATGCGCCAGAGGGTCATGATTGCCATGGCCCTTTCCTGCAATCCCAAGTTGCTCATTGCAGACGAACCCACCACCGCACTGGATGTCACCATTCAGGCGCAAATTCTAGATTTGATGCGCACTTTGCAAGATGAAACGCAAACAGCCATTGTGCTCATCACGCACGATTTGGGTGTTGTGGCTGAAGTGGCTGATCACGTTGTGGTGATGTATGCCGGCCAAGTGGTTGAGCAAGCGCCGGTGCAAGCTTTGTTCGACACGCCACAGCATCCCTACACAGTGGGCCTGCTTGGCTCCATTCCAAGCCTGGATGAGGTGCAAGGCAGGCTTGCCTCCATTGAAGGACAGGTGCCCAATCCTTTGAACCGCCCATCGGGTTGTGCTTTTGCACAACGCTGTCCGTTTGTCCAAGATGCTTGTCTAAGTCAAAAACCAAAGCTCACAGAGCTGACAAGTGGCCATTGGAGCGCCTGTTTGCGGGCTCCCCTCAAAGCAGAAATATTGATGCCTTATGCCAACCAATGAGACACCCCTGCTAAAGGTTCACGGACTGGTCAAACATTTTCCAGTCAATGCGGGATGGTTTGACCGCAACCCCAACAAGGTTCGCGCAGTGGATGGCATCGACATCCATTTGAATGCGGGAGAAACCTTAGGTGTGGTGGGAGAGTCGGGTTGTGGCAAGTCCACACTGGGCCGACTGGTGCTTCGGCTCATAGAACCCACCCAGGGGAACGTGGTTTTTGCAGGCCAAGATTTGTGCGGCTTGTCTGCAGATCAATTGAGATCACAGCGTAAGGAAATGCAAATCATTTTCCAAGACCCCTTTTCGTCTCTGAATCCGCGCATGACGGTCTATCAATGTTTAAGTGAGCCCTTAAAGCTGCACAACTTGCATACAGGGCGGCACCCAGAACGCGTGCAAGAGTTATTGAAACTGGTGGGCTTAGCGCCTGAACATGCACAGCGCTATCCGCATGAATTCTCGGGTGGTCAACGGCAACGCATTGGCATTGCGCGAGCGTTGGCTGTCGAGCCTAAGTTGATTGTCTGCGATGAAGCCGTTTCTGCATTGGATGTTTCCGTACAAGCTCAAGTTGTGAACTTGCTACAAGACCTCCAAAGGCGTTTTGGCTTGGCCTATTTGTTCATTGCACACGACTTAGCCGTTGTAAAACACATTGCCGACCGTGTGGCCGTGATGTACTTGGGCCGGGTGGTAGAACTGGCAGAAAAACAGCAACTCTTTGGGCGGCCTCGTCACCCCTACACGCAAGCCCTCTTGAGCGCCATTCCCAGACCCAATCCTGGCATCAAGAAACAACGCACCCTTTTGGGGGGCGATGTGCCCAGCCCAATGAATCCTCCGAGTGGTTGCCACTTTCACACCCGTTGCCCGCATGCGACGGACCTGTGTCAAACAACAGTGCCGGCCATTCAATTGAATGGAACGCATCAAATTGCCTGTCACTTCTGGCAAGATTTGCCCCTACCAGACTCTGTGATATTTCAGCCCCAAATGAGCCGCGATGCCCAACATTTGAAATTGTTGCAATCTGCTTTTGTGCAAACCCCTTAATTTTTTCACTGGAGATATTTCATGACTTTCAAACTTCAAAAGTATTTGCTTTTACCGCTTTCGCTTTTAATGGCCTTGAGTCAAGGATTGGCCAGCGCCCAAACCTTGCGCATTGGTCTGGCAGAAGACCCCGATGTCCTTGACCCCACCTTAGCGCGCAGCTTTGTGGGTCGAGTTGTTTTTGCATCTCTGTGTGACAAATTGTTTGACATCGACGAAAAATTAAACATCTTGCCGCAACTTGCTTCGAGCTACGAGTGGTCAGCCGACAGCAAAGCTCTTACTCTCAAAATTCGGCAAGGTGTCACTTTTCACGATGGTGAGAAGCTTGATGCGGCTGCTGTGAAGTTCAACATTGAGCGGCACAAAAATTTACCTGGATCAAACCGCAGAGGCGAATTGGCACCCGTTGCCAGCGTAGATGTGATTGACGCCAATACAGTTCGTTTGAATTTGAGTGCGCCATTTGCACCTCTTCTGGCACAACTCACCGATCGAGCAGGCATGATGGTTTCGCCCAAAGCCGCTCAAGCTGCAGGCGATAAATTTGGCTCCAGCCCTGTTTGCGCAGGTCCCTTCAAGTTTGCCGAACGCGTGGCACAAGACCGCATAGTGCTTGAAAGATATACCAACTATTGGAACAAAGACGCGATTCATTTTGACAAAGTCATCTACACACCCATTCCAGATGCCACGGTTCGTTTGGCAAATTTGAAATCCGGACAACTCGACTTCATTGAACGCATGGCTTCCAACGATGTTGAAAACCTCATGAAGGACAAAAAATACAAAGTCTCTCGCATCACCGAAATTGGCTATCAAGGCATCACCATCAACGTGGGCAAAAGTGATCAAGCCAAAAAGAATCCTTTGGGTCGCGATGCCAAAGTTCGTGAAGCTTTTGAATTGTCTTTGGACAGACAGGGCTTGGCCCAAGTCGTGATGGACAATGAAGCCTTGGTAGGCAACCAATGGGTTCCGCCCACCAATGCTTATTACGCCAAAAATGTGCCCATGCCAAAACGGGACATTGAAAAAGCCAAAGCGCTGCTGAAAGAAGCCGGCGTTGTCAAACCCAGCTTCACACTCATGACCACCACGACCTCAGACGCACAGCGCTTGGCCGTGGTCATCCAAGCCATGACACGCGACGCTGGCTTTGATGTGAAAATTCAAACCACCGAATTTGCGACGTCTTTGAACATGGCAGACAAAGGTGATTTTGAAGCCTATGTTCTTGCATGGAGTGGCCGCCCTGATCCCGATGGCAACATGTTCAGCTTTCACGGTTGCAAACAACCCCTCAATTACGCTGGCTATTGCAGCGCCGAAACTGACGCGCTTTTGAACCAATCACGTGCCGAACGTGACCCTGTCAAACGCAAAAAAATCATGGAACAAATTTCTGCACAAGTTCTGAAAGATCGTCCTGTGATTTATCTCTACCACCGCAATTGGCTGTGGGGCTACAACGGCAAATTGGCAGGTGTGCGCAATATTCCTGATGGTCTGTTGCGTGTTTCAGGTCTGAAAATGGCGCCATGACAAGCTACTTGGTCAAACGCTTAATTTCGGTTCTACCAACGCTGCTGTTGGTGTCCATGCTTATTTTCGGGCTGCAGCAATTGCTGCCCGGAGACCCGGTCAAAATCTTGGCGGGAGAGGAGCAAGACCCCAATGTGGTGGCCTATCTCACTGCCAAGTTGCATTTGGATGAACCTCTTCCTGTGCGCTACGGCTATTGGATTGCCGGCGTGGTGCAAGGTGATTTCGGTGAGTCTGTCAGAACACAATCACCTGTTCTGTCTTTGATTTTGCAGAAGTTACCCGTTACGGCAGAGTTGGCGTTTTTGGCCATGTGTGTTGCAGTTGTCATCGGCATTCCTGCAGGCATTGCGTCTGCTGTGGGGCGCGGCACCGTTTGGGATTACGCTGCCAATGTGTTTGCGCTTTGGGGCTTGTCAACGCCTAACTTTTGGTTGGGCATCTTGATGATCATGCTGTTCTCTGTTCACCTGGGTTGGCTTCCAGCCTCGGGGTTTGTCAGTCCTAAAGAAGATCTGCTGGCCAATTTGGCCAGCATGGCCATGCCTGCTTTTGTTTTGGGCAATGCCATCGCAGCTGTGCTCATGCGTCACACGCGCAGCGCCATGCTGCAAGTGATGCAGTCTGACTATGTGCGCACGGCACGGGCCAAGGGCTTGGACGAACGCACGGTCATTCTGAAACACGCTCTTCGCAACGCCCTCACACCGATCATTACTTTGGGGGCTTTGGAATTGGGCACACTTTTGTCGGGTGCCGTTTTAACCGAGCAAGTTTTTACCATTCCCGGTTTTGGCAAACTCATTCTTGACGCTGTTTTCAATCGCGATTATGCGGTGGTCCAAGGTGTAGTTTTGTTCACGGCCACCACGTACATCATGCTGAATCTCATGGCCGACATGGCCTACTTCTGGGTCAATCCAAGGTTGCGTCGATGAGCCAAAGTCTGTCTTACGCCGCGTGGTTGCGATTGCGCAGAAGACCCAGCGCCTTGATCGGATTGGGCGTGGTCATTGGCTTCATCTTGTTGGCCATTTTTGCGCCCTACATTTCTCCGCAAGATCCCATCGCCACCAGTTGGGGCGCCATTCGAAAAGCACCCAGTGCTGCGCATTGGTTTGGTACCGATGAAATTGGCCGCGACGTTTTGTCACGCGTCATTTGGGGTACACAAGCATCTTTGATGGCAGGCGTTATATCAGTCAGCATTTCACTTTTAATTGGTGTGCCCATTGGGCTTCTGGCTGGCTTTGTGGGCGGCACTGTCGATGCCATCATCTCGCGCATCACCGATGCATTTTTAGCTTGCCCCTTTCTAATTTTGGCCATTGCATTGGCTGCATTTTTAGGCCCTAGCCTGACCAACGCCATGGTGGCCATTGGCATTTCTGCGGCCCCTATTTTTGTACGACTGACTCGCGGTCAAGTCATTCAAATTAAAGTGGAAGATTTCGTAGAGGCTGCTCGTTCGGTGGGCAACCCACCTTGGCGCATTGCATTGGTCCACATCCTTCCCAATATCTTGCCCCCCCTGTTGGTTCAAGCCACTCTGGCCATCGCGGCAGCCGTCATTGCGGAAGCCAGTTTGTCATTTTTAGGATTGGGTCAACAACCTCCTGCCCCCAGTTGGGGCAGCATGTTGAATACCGCCAAAAACTTCATCGAGCAAGCACCTTGGATGGCCATTTGGCCAGGACTTTCCATTTTCTTATTGGTCTTGTCTTTCAATCTTTTTGGCGATGGTTTGAGAGACGCTTTAGACCCAAGGCAGCGTTGAATTCAAAATTTTGCGTCTTACTTCAGCAGATGACTGTCTAGAAATTGCAGCACGGCCGTCAGACCTTGATCGGGCTGTTCTTCCTGCAACAAGTGCCCTAGCTTAGGAACCAGCACCGTGGTGGAATTTGACAAAACATTGGCGTAGCTCTGCGCATTGGTGCTCGGAATCATTTGATCCTGCTCACCCCAAATGAGCAAGGTGGGGGCCTTGATGGCTTTCAAACGAGGCACAGGATCTGTGTAAATGGTTTGATTGGATCTGTTCAAAATAGCACCTCGCACACCGGGCGCTCTGAGCATGTCGAAATAGCGATTGACCAGTGCATCGTTCAGTGCGTCAGCATCTGAAAAAGCAGGCTCGATTGATTTGCGCACCAAGTACTTCGGTAAAATATATTTGATAAGGCCCATGACAGCTGGCACTTCATAGGGTTTGGTTCCAATGTCTTTCGCTTCAGGAAAACCATCTGGGGCCATGAGCACCAAGGCTTGCACACGTTCAGGTTGTGAGGCCGCCAAGGACCAAGCCATTTTCCCACCCATTGAATGGCCCATGACGGAGAACTTTTCAAGGCCAAGCTTGTCGGCAAAGTGCGTCAGGATGGCAAGGTCTTTTTCTTCTGAATAATCATTCGCAGGGCTAGCACCTGTGAGGCCAAATCCAGGCAAATCTAGCCTGATCACTCGGTATTTCCGCTCTAACTTCACCGACCAATCGTCCCAAGCTTGCAAACTTGAACCAAAGCCGTGCAATAACAACAAAGCGGGTGCGCCTTCTGGCCCAGTTTCTTTGTAATGCACCTTCAAGCCATCGATATCTATCATCTGCGGGGAAGAGGCTACGTAGCGCTTTTCCAATTCGGCGCGCTCAAGGTCGGGGGTCCAAAGGCCATACAAAACAATTGCTAGGATGGCAGCACCAAAGCCAAGTGTGTTTAGCATGTGACAACTTTCGCAACCGGCAGCGAGCTCGTATTGATTTTCATAAACTTCATTCTAAAGTTGTGACATGGTGCCACGAAGAGTCATAATTTAACGACAATTGACAAGTCATTAAGTTCACTTGACACTTTACTGGATCTATCAAGATTTAAAAAAATTCCTTTCTAGCCTTGTATTTTTAACCCCTCACTTTGAATTATCAATGACCTCTATTCAACGCCCCTGCGTAATTGTGACCGGTGCTTCTTCAGGTGTTGGACTTTATGCAACCGATTCCCTGATACGCCGCGGCTGGCATGTGATCATGGCCTGCCGCGATATTGCAAAAACTCAGCGCGTCGCCTCTGACATGAATTTGAATCCTACGCACTTCACCATCATGAAGTTGGATCTAGGTTCTTTGCAAAGTGTGCGAGATTTTGTGGCCGCTTATCTTGCCAAAGACTGGCCATTGCATGCACTGCTGAACAACGCAGCCTCTTATCAGCCTCGTTTAAAAAGCCCTGTCCGATCTCCTGAAGGTTTTGAGCTGAGTGTTGCCACCAATCACTTGGGGCATTTTTTGCTCAGTCGCTTGATGTTGAAGTTGCTATTGCAAACACAAGCTCAGGAACAATTGACCCGTCCAGATTTTCGGGCACGTTTAATGACCTTGGGTACCGTCACGGCCAATTCTGAAGAGTTTGGCGGCAAAGTGCCCATTCCTGCGCCAGCCGATTTGGGCCAATTGGAAGGTCTGGAGCAAGGCTTCCTAGACCCCATCTCCATGATCAATGGCAAAGAATTCAAAGCGGGCAAGGCCTACAAAGACAGCAAGCTTTGCAACATGATCATCAGCCGCGAATTGCATCGTCGGTATCACGACAGCACCGGCATCATTTTTGGCACGGTGTATCCAGGTTGTGTAGCAGACACCGCTTTGTTCAGAGACACGCCCAAAGCCTTTCAAACCATATTTCCTTGGTTTCAAAAAAATATCACCAAGGGCTATGTCACGCAATCCTTGGCTGGTGAACGCGTGGCCCAAGTGGTCATCGATTCGGAGTTTGCAACTTCTGGCGTGCATTGGAGTTGGGGCAATCGTCAAAAGCCGGGCCGCCCTGCTTTTGCGCAACCCTTATCGGCCAAGGCCACACGTGAAAGCCTGGGCATTCAGTTGTGGGACCTGAGCGACAAGCTGGTCGGCTATTCCGAAGACAGCTAAAGCGGCGACTCAATCCATTAGCCAAATGAAGCAGTTGTTGTGATATTGTTGGCCATCTTTGAATGGGTCCTACTAGATTTTCTGAGGCATACATGACGTCACCTACCCCCTCCAGCACATTGAGCAATGCCGTCACGCAAGGCGCCATGGGCAGTTTTTCAAAAGCCACTGACCCCCGGCTTGCACACGTCATGAGTCTGCTGGTCAAACATTTGCATGCTTTTGTGGATGAATCTCAACTCAGCAAAGCAGAGTGGTTGAAGGGTTTGGAATTTCTCACAGCGGCGGCCAAAATTACCGATGACGAGCGCAATGAATTCAGTTTGTTCTCAGACATCATGGGCATCTCCTCCATGGTCGATGTGGTTTCGCAGCCACCAGGCGGCACATCCAGCAGTGTGTTGGGTCCGTTTCACAACCATGACTCCCTCATTCAGCCCAACGGCTGTGACCTCACGCAGGGTCAGCCAGGTGAGCGTGTTTGGTTGCATGGTCGCGTTTTAGACATTCATCAAAATGCCATTCCCAATGCACAAATTGATTTTTGGCAAAACGCAGACAACGGCCTGTACCCCGCTCAAGATGCGGCGCAAGACCCCCAAAATTTACGCTGCAAAATCAACTGCGACGATCAGGGTGCTTTCAGCTTGTTGACCATTCGCCCACATCCCTACACTGTGCCCACTGACGGGCCTGTTGGCGCCTTGTTAGCCGCCAGCAATCGGGGCATATGGCGGCCTGCACACTTTCACATCATTGTCAGCGCCCCCGGTTATGTGGGTTTGGTCACCGAACTTTTTCCTGCAGGCTCTGACTACCTTGATAATGACACTGTCTTTGGCGTGCGTCCTGGTTTGATTGTGGATGTAAAAAATTGCCAAGACACACAAGTAGCGCACCGGTACAGTTTGATAGCCCCATTCAAAGAAGT
>CAIODE010000402.1 GCA_903856875.1 uncultured Burkholderiales bacterium | reverse complement strand
TCATTATTTAATGAATTTTTCATTGGCATTTTAGGGAAATCCAATGACGCAAAAAAATAAGAAAATAATCTCGCAATACGATCATCCTGATCAGTTCCTTCCATTGCTTCCAGCAGAGCATGTCGCTGGGCCACTTTACGAAAAAGCCAGCCAACTTATCAAGCAGGCAACCCACCTGAGCGCCTTGCCCACTTCAGGCAAAAGAGCCCTGCGCCCCTTGCTGCGCAAGATGAATTCTTACTACACCAACAAAATGGAAGGGCAGCACACCCGCCCCTTCGAAATTGATCAGGCATTGGCGCAAGAATTTAGCCAAAACTCAGACATTGCTAGAAAGCAACGCTTGGCTTTGGCTCACATTGAAGCTGAGGTCTTGTGCGAGCAGTGGGCAGAGCAGCAATTGAGCAAAGAACTTGACCCTATTGCCTATTTGTACCAACTCGAAACTTTGAAGCAAATTCATGGGCACTTGTTTTCGCATGCTTCTGATTTAGATTTAAAGCAATTTGATGGCTCGGTCATGAAGCCTGGTTTTTTCAGAACTCAAAAAGTCCAGATTGGTCTGCATGAGGCGCCAGCGCCAGAATCTCTTGATTCATTTTTGAAGGTATGGCAAGGCGCCTATTCGAACGTACGCAAAGGCGAAGCCAGTGTTGTCGCTGCGGCCGCAGCCCACCATCGATTGACTTGGATACATCCTTTCTTGGATGGCAACGGCCGAACCAGCCGACTGCATACGCATCTGTTGTTCGATGCCATGGAACTGTCAGCAGGTCTTTGGTCGCCTTTGCGTGGTTTTGCCAGAACCGAGGCGCAATACAAATCATTGTTGCAGGCAGCAGATGAACACCGGCGTGGTGATCTTGATGGCCGCGGCAATTTAACGCAAGCAGGCTTGGTCAACTGGATTCACTACGTTCTAGACATGTGCTTGGACCAAGTTCAATTCATGACACACAACTTAAAACAAGATGGCATGTTTAACAGGATTGCGGCCTCGCTGACCTTTGAGGCTGCCAGTCAAAACAATGGCATCCGCATAGAAGCACTCAGGCCACTACAATTTTTGTATGCCGTTCAAACTGACATGACCCGAGCCGAGTTCAAACAACTTTGCGGCTTGGGTGAGCGCGTAGCCACTAGCCTGCTCTCTGCCTTGCTCAAAAAGGGCTACTTAGAAACCGACAGTCCGCATGGCAATGTTCGTTTTGCAGTGCCTCAGCACGCTTTGCGCTTTTATTTTCCAGCGCTTTGGCCAGAAGCGGAGCAGGATCAAAGCCTGTCTGCGGGATAATGCGCCCATGGATACCAAGTGGCTTGAAGACTTTGTGAGCTTGGCTGAAACGCGGAGTTTCAGCCGGTCTGCTCAGTTGCGACATGTAACCCAATCGGCCTTTTCCAGACGCATTCAATCTCTTGAAGCTTGGGCCGGGGCTGACTTGATTGATCGCAGTTCATACCCCACCACGCTCACACCTGCCGGCCAGGTGTTGCATGCCAAAGCGCTTGATTTGTTGCAATCTTTGCAAAGCGCCAAAACTGAAATGAAAGAGGACCATGACAAACAATCTGACAATCACAAAGCCTGACGACTGGCATCTTCATGTGCGCGATGGCGCAGCACTTCACACCGTGGTGCCGCACACCGCCGCTCAATTTGGCCGTGCCATCATCATGCCCAATTTGAAGCCGCCCGTCACCACGGCAGCTTTGGCACTTGAATACAAAGCACGCATCGTGGCTGC
>CAIODE010000401.1 GCA_903856875.1 uncultured Burkholderiales bacterium | reverse complement strand
CTTAAAAACTGGCCTTGTCACCCTCACAGCCACCAACGCGCCCAGTGAATTGCAAATTGATGAAACGCAACTCACCAACACCTTTGGCCCGGAGTACCGAATGCTGCTCATTGGCGCAGGCCAGATGACAGAGTACTTGGCCACCATGGCACTCTTCAATGGCTTTGCTGTCACGGTGTGCGATCCTCGCGAAGAGTACAGAGGTGCATGGTCAGTGGCAGGCGTCACGGTCAAACACGACATGCCCGACGATTTGGTGCTGAGTTTCAAACCTGACAGGCGCAGTTGCGTGATTGCGCTCACGCACGATCCCAAGCTAGACGACTTGGCACTGTTGGCAGCACTGGAGACTGAAGCCTTCTACATTGGCGCCATTGGCTCTAGGCGCAACAACGTTTTGCGCCAGCAGCGCATGATTGAGCACTTCGATCAAACCGAAACCTCACTGGCCAGGCTGCGTGGTCCCATTGGTATTTACATTGGCAGCAAAACACCCGCAGAAATTGCGGTCAGCATCATGGCCGAAGTGTTGGCTGTGAAAAATGGCGTGCCTTTGCCGCGAGACATGGATGTGGCGCACGCCAAAAATTCACACGAAGGACCTGCCATTGATCCTTCGGCGCCTGTTTGCTTTACAGGCCGTTCAAGTTAAGCCGTCACTTGCCTGCGTTTGGAAAGAACACAGACTCGCCGTTAATTTTGTAAGCCGCAATGGCAGCTTGTCCGTTGGCAGAAACAATCCAGTCTACAAACTTTTGGGCATAGGCTTGCTTCACATGAGCATGTTTTGCGGGGTTCACCACCATCACACCATATTGGTTGAACAACTTGGCATCGCCTTCCACCAAGACTTTCAAGTCGGCACGATTTTTGAAGTTCAGCCAAGTGCCGCGGTCGGTTAATACATAGGCACCGGTTGAAGCGCCAATGTTCAACGCGGGGCCCATGCCACAGCCACATTCTTTGTAACCGCTTCCTTTTTTGTCAGCCAAAGTAGCTTGCGTCCAAAATCGCAACTCAGCTGCATGCGTGCCACTCTTATCGCCGCGGGAGATAAAGCCTGCATTGCTGGCTGCAATTTTTTTCAAAGCAGCCACAATGTCATTGCCTTTTGCATTGGCAGGATCAGCTTGTGGCCCCACCACCACAAAATCGTTGTACATCACCGCAAATCGCTTAAGGCCAAAACCTTCCGCTACAAATTTTTCTTCGGCAGGCTGATCGTGCACAAACACCACATCGGCATCGCCTCGGCCAGCCATGTCAAGCGCTTGACCCGTACCCAGTGCCACGACTTTGGTGTCAATGCCTGTGGCCATTTTAAACTCAGGCAACAAGTACCCAAACAAACCTGATTGTTCAGTGGAAGTGGTGGACGACATGACTATGGATTGGGCCACGGCATGCACTGTCAAACCTGTCATGACTAGGCTCAACGCTACATGCCGAAGTTTGTGTGCGACAGATGAGGATTTCAAAATTGAGCGCATTAGGTTTCGCCTTGCAGAAATAAAAAAGCTTGATGACTGTGCTGTTTCAAACAAGTTGCATCAAAAAAATCTAAAGTAGGCAAGTCAGCCAATACCCTGCCTTGCTCAAGGTAAATGACGCGACTGGCCCATCGCTTGACTTGCCCCAAGTTGTGACTTGCAAATACCAAAGTGGTCGGCACTTGCTGTCCTTGCGGCTTAATGAGATGGTGTACCAAAGCCTCCACTTCGCGCTTGGCGGGAGGGTCCAAACTGGCGGTAGGTTCGTCTAGAAATAACAATTGAGGCTCACGGGCCCAAGCACGGGCCAAGGCCAATCGCTGTTGCTGCCCGCCCGATAAAGTGGCAGCATTTTGCTGGGTGACACCCGATAAACCCACCACCGAAAGCGCCTCAAGCGCGCGCTGTTTGCATGCAGCCCAACCCAGCTGAAGGCTTCGATCCAACCACAATCCAATGGCCACATTGTTCAGGCTGCTGGTGCGCAGCATGTGCGGTCTTTGGAACAACATGGCTTGTCGGCAGTGGGGCAAATCCAAGGAACCCTGAGAAGGCTGGTGCAGTCCGTTCAATAGGCGCAACATGGTGCTTTTACCAGAGCCGTTGGCACCAATGAGTGCCACCTGCTCACCCGGGAAAATCTCGAGGCTGATGTCTTGTAGCGCTTGCACTCCTCCCAAGTTCAGGCTGACGTGACGGAGTGACAACAATGCACTCATGCCACCCACCCGCGCAAACTGTTTTGTCCTTTGAGTTGTGACTGATCTTGCCAATATCTAAAGACTGACAGCAGTGTATTCAGGCAACCCACAATGCCCAACAAAATGATCCCTAGCGCCAATGCCAAAGGCAAATCACCTTTGCTGGTTTCAAGTGCAATGGCGGTAGTCATCACGCGGGTAAAGCCCTCAATGTTGCCACCCACAATCATGACGGCGCCCACCTCAGAAATAGCGCGGCCAAAGCAAGCCACCACAATGGTGAGCAAGGCAAATCGTTCGTTCCATGAAAGCAAAATACACCTGAACGCATTGCCAGCACCCAAAGATCGCCATTGCTCGCCATAGGCACTCTCTGCGTCGTCCACCACTTGGCGGCTTAATGCCGCTGCAACGGGCACCACCAGGACCACCTGCGCCAAGACCATGGCTTTGAAACTAAACAACCAACCCAGAAAACCCAGTGGCCCCGTGCGAGACAAAAGCAAATAAATCACCAAACCCACGACCACGGAAGGCAGCGCTAAAAATGTGTTGAGCAGGGTGAGCACCATGCCGCGGCCAGTGAACTTTGCGACGCCCAAAAAACCGCCTAAAGCAATACCTATCAGGCAACCCATGAAGCACGCCGTGGCACTCACCCCTAAGGAGCGGCCAGCGATGGCCCAGAGGCCAGGATCAAAGTCACTGATGAGCTGAAAAGCTGTGGCGGCGCTGTCTAAAAAAGTATTCATACAAAGAAGGGAGTGCGCCGATGCTAAACCTTTTAAATGCCCTGAACTACGCGGGTGTTCAGCTATGAAATCGCGTGCATAGGTTGCTGGGCTTTGAATCAGAATCAAGGCATAAATGAGGCACACTTAAGCGGTGTCAAAAATTGAACTTTCATACCACTTGGGATCTGAGAATTCAGCCCCCAATGCAACTGATTTATCAAAGCCGCGTCAGCAAGCTTTGCTGCGCAATGCCCTCATGGACTTGCTTCAAGCTGTGCGCGAGCAAGGATCAATTGCCGCCGCCGCCAAAACTTTGGGCATGTCGTATCGGCATGTATGGGGTGAGCTGAAAAAATGGGAAATTAAGCTCAATCAAAATCTCATTGTTTGGGAAAAAGGCATGCCTGCCGAGTTGTCTGAGTTTGCCAGCAAACTCCTCTGGGCAGAAAGGCAAGCGCAGGCCCGTTTGGCCGCGCCCATTGAAGCCTTGATGGCAGAGCTAGAACGCACCTTTGCTGTGGCCTTTGACCCCAAAGCTCACTTGCTCACGCTGTATGCCAGCCATGACGATGCGCTGGTTAGATTGCGCGAATTCACAGCAGCTCAATCGCTTCATTTGGACATTCGGTTTTGTGGCAGCGTTGATGCTGTGAGGGCACTCAACGAAGGGCGCTGTGAGTTAGCTGGATTTCACACGCTCAGCCAGCCCAAACTCAACAGCCTTTCAGCGCAAACCTACAAACTCCTGCTAAAGCCTGGCCAGCACAAACTGATTGGTTTCGCTCAACGCACACAAGGGCTGTTGGTCAAACCTGGCAACCCTTTGAACATCCATTCTTTGCAAGATGTCATGGCCAAGCGCCTTCGGTACGTCAATCGAGTGCTAGGCACGGGCACGCGCCTGCTCCTGGATGAGTTGTTGGCCAATCAGGGACTGGCACCAGAGCAACTCCTGGGCTACGAACACCAAGAACTGTCTCACAGCGCTGTGGCCAACTGCGTTGCATCAGGTCAGGCAGATGCCGGCTTGGCCATCGAAAGTGCCGCCTTGTCCGCAGGACTCGACTTTATGCCTCTGGCCAGCGAAAACTATTGGCTGGTCTGCCTGAAAAGCGCCCTAGACTCCCCGCCAGTTCAAGCCCTCCGAACCCACCTTGCCAGCTCAGTATGGCAAATGACCTTGCAAGACATGTTGGGCTACAAGGTCAATCACTCAGGCAATGTTCACTCCCTCAGCAAAGAACTCCCTTGGTGGGCTTTAAAGCCCAGGAAAGCCAGCCAGATCAAACATTGATCGATCGAAGGGAAAACCCTCGCCAAAAGGGGCTTGCAAATTTCCTACAATCGGCTCATGACTGTTCCCAGTCATCAGCTTCGCCTTGGCGTGCTGAATTCATCAACTTAGACTTCCGGAGTAAACCCCATGGATCGTCGTTCCCTAATTAAAAATGCCGGTATTGCTGGCATCTTGGCCGCAGGCGCAGCCCCAGCGGTTATTCACGCTCAAGCCACATTGCGCTGGCGCTGTGCTTCGAGCTTCCCCAAATCACTCGACACTTTGTTCGGTGTTTGCGACGTGTTTGCTAAGAAAGTTAGCGAATTGTCTGGCGGTAAGTTCACCATCACCACTCACGCTGCTGGCGAATTGATGCCTGCATTCGGCGTGCTCGACGGCGTGTCCAATGGCACCGTCGAAATGGCCAACACCGCCCCTTACTATTTCTTTGGTAAAGATCCTACATACGCTTTGGATTGCGCCATTCCTTTTGGCCTGAACGCTCGCCAAATGAACGCTTGGTTGTACGAAGGCAATGGCTTGAAGCTGTTCCGTGAGTTCTACGCCAAAGTAGGAATTGTCAACTTCCCAATGGGCAACACCGGCGTTCAAATGGGCGGCTGGTATCGCAAAGAGATCAAATCTTTGGCCGATATGAAGGGCCTCAAATTCCGCGTGGGTGGTTTCGGCGGCAAAGTTTTGGAACCCCTGGGTGTTGTGCCCCAAAACATTCCTGGTGGCGAGATTTACCAAGCCCTGGAAAAAGGCACCATCGACGCAGCCGAGTGGGTTGGCCCTTACGATGACCTCAAATTGGGTCTGAACAAAGTGGCACCTAACTACTACTTCCCTGGTTTCTGGGAAGTGGGCCCACAGTTGGCTTTGTACGTCAACCAAAAAGCTTATGAAGGTTTGTCAAGCGAGTACAAAGCCATCATTGAATGCGCCTCTACTTATGCTGGTACAGACATGATTGCTAAATACGACTACAGGAACCCAGCAGCATTGAAGACCCTCATTGGTCAAGGCGCCAAATTGCGCGCTTTCCCCAAAGACGTCATGGAAGCCGCATTCAAGTCTTCGCAAGAAGTTTACTCAAACTTGAACAACACCAATCCTGAGTGGAAAAAAATCTTCGCGGATTACTCCAACTACCGCCGTGAAGCCAATCAGTGGTTCAGCTTGGCTGAATCCAGCATGAACAACTTCATGGAACGCCAGAAGCTGTAATTTAACTGGGCTGCTCTCCAAAGCAGCTTTCACCAGCTCAACAAAAAACCCGCCTAGGCGGGTTTTTTGTTGTCTGCATTAAACCCATCAAGGCTTCTTGCTGGGGTCATCCTTCATCGACTCCATCAGCGCCTTGACTGGATCGACCTGATCGCCTTCTTTCTCTGTTTTGGCGGCTTCGTTTGCATCCGAGGCAGTGTCTGCACGCATTTGCATCAAAACTGCTTCAGCGTCCACAGTGGGCTCTTTGCTACCACCCGTAGAGACCAATGCTGGGAAAGCAATGATCAGGCTCACCATGATGATTTGGATGATCACAAAGGGTACTGCACCCCAATAGATCTGCTCAATTGTGATTTTCTTGATGGGCTTCTTCGTAATCCTGTCGATGTAATCTTCAACAGGGGCTACGCTGCGCAAGTAGAACAGTGCAAAACCGAAGGGTGGGTGCATGAAAGAGGTTTGCATGTTGACCGCAATCAAAACACCAAACCAAACCAAGTCAATACCTAACTTATCAGCCACTGGGCCAATGAGCGGGATGATGATGAAAGCCAACTCGAAGAAGTCCAAGAAGAAGGCCAACACGAACACCAAAATGTTCACCACAATCAAGAAGCCCAATTGACCGCCAGGCAGTCCTGTCAGTAAGTGCTCCACCCAAATGGGGCCATCAACGCCTTGGAATGCCAAGCTGAACACGGTGGCACCAATCAGAATGAACAACACAAAGCACGACAGCTTCATGGTGGAGTCCATGGCTTGGCGAATGAGTTTCATGTCAATGCGGTTACGCGCAATGGCCATGACCAAGGCACCCACGGCACCCATCGCACCACCTTCTGTGGGGGTTGCAATGCCCAAGAAAATCGTACCCAACACCAAGAAAATAAGTGCCAAAGGCGGAATGAGCACAAAGGTCACGCGCTCTGCCATGTTAGACAACAAGCCCATCTTGGTAGCTTTGTTGATAAGGGCTGCAAAAAAGGCAAAGCCAACACCCACACACATAGAAACCACGATGGTTTCATCCAGTGGCGTTGTGTCTGGTAACCATTTGGCAAAGACTATGGAAATAGCCACGGACAGAACCGTCAAAAAGGACAAGGAGCGCAGGCCAGAGGTGCCATCTGTTTCTCTGATGGTTCTCGCTTCAGCAGGCAATGCAGGAACCCATTGAGGCCTGATAAAGCTAATGAGCAAGATGTAGCCCACATACAAACCTGTAAGCACAAAGCCTGGAATAAAGGCACCTTTGTAAAGGTCGCCCACGCTTTTGCCCAATTGGTCGGCCAACACAATGAGCACCAAGGAAGGCGGAATGATTTGCGCCAAAGTACCCGAGGCAGCAATCACACCCCCTGCCACGCGGCGGTCATAGCCGTAGCGCAACATGATGGGCAAAGAAATGAGGCCCATCGAAATGACGGAAGCTGCCACCACACCTGTGGTGGCGGCCAACATGGCACCCACAAAAATGACGGCGTAAGCCAAACCACCGCGGATAGGACCAAACAATTGGCCGATGGTGTCTAACAGGTCTTCGGCCATACCGGAACGTTCCAAAATCAAGCCCATGAAGGTAAAGAACGGAATAGCCAACAAGGTGTCGTTTTGCATGATGCCAAACATGCGAAGCGGCAAACTTTGCAAGAAGGTGGCTTGGATCACACCAAGCTCAACACCTACAAAACCGAAAAACAAGCCGCATGCAGCCAATGAGAATGTGACTGCGTATCCGAACATCAAAAAGATGATCAG
>CAIODE010000400.1 GCA_903856875.1 uncultured Burkholderiales bacterium | reverse complement strand
GGTAGAAGGATCTAAGGCCAGGTCTACGCCGAATTTGGCAGACAGATTTCGACGAGTGGCATTGATATCTAGGCTCACAACAAAACTAGCACCGCGAGCTTTTGCCAATGCAGCGCCGTACAGACCAAGCAAACCAAGCCCTTGAATGACGACAGTGCTGCCCGCACGAATATTGGCAGCTTCAACAACTGCGACCATGGTAGAAATGCCGCAATTTAAAGGGGCGGCTTCGCAATCAAAAATATCATCAGGGATGCGCAAAATCCATGACTTCGGCAAAACGTAGCAATATTCTGCAAAACCGCCGTGATGGTGAGGCTCTGTTGTAACCGCCATGTGGCCATACTTTTCAAGTCCAGGTGACTTTTGCGGCAAGTCAAGAACTTCAGAAAAATAGTTGTCGCCGGGAATGAAGTATTCACTCCATGTTATTCGATCGCCAATCGAGAGGCTGCTGCCTTGCATATCTTGGGTAAGTCCATCGCCCAAGGCCACGATACGGCCCACAATTTCATGTCCCAACAAGCCTGGGCACGGGCTAGGACGATGACCTTGGAAAGAATGAATGTCGGATCGGCATATGGTGGACATGCTTACTTTGACCAACGCTTCCATGGCATTCGGAGGGCGGATAGGGTAATCGTGAACTTGAAACGCTACATTGGGTGATGGATAAACCGCAATGCGTCCAGTGGCAGGCAAAATCATTTTCAAATTTTCACTTAGTGTTTGGCAAGCACGTAACTAAGAAGTTAGATGCTCCAGCGGCGTACACGCGCTGAAAGAATGTCTATTAAGGTAACAGAGACAATGATGATCAACAGAATGGCAGAGGTCTCAGCGTAGTCAAAACCTCTAATGGATTCGTGCAGGACAACACCAATGCCACCAGCACCCACCATGCCAACCACAGATGCAGATCGGACATTGGATTCGAATCTGTAAAGAGAATATGAAATCCAAAATGGCAGAACTTGAGGAATGACGCCATACAGAATTTCTTCAAGTGCATTCGCGCCAGTAGCTCTCACGCCTTCTACAGGACGTGGGTCAATGGCTTCAACTGCCTCAGCAAAAAGTTTAGCCAACACACCTGTGGTGTGAATCCATAAGGCCATAACCCCCGCAAAGGGGCCAAGACCAACTGCCACAATGAACAGCATGGCAAATACCATTTCATTGATAGCACGAAAAGCATCCATCAACCTCCGAACGGGTTGATAGACCCAGGCAGGCGCAATGTTTTCAGCACACAACAATCCAAAGGGGACGGCACAAACAATGGCCAGCACCGTTCCCCAAATCGCAATGTGAATGGTGATGATCATCTCGTTGAGATAAATGCGCCAGTCATGAAAATTAGGTGGAAAGAATTCTTTGCCAAATATGGCCATATTGGCTGAATCGGCAATGAGGGCCATGGGCCGAATGTCTGCACCTTGCCAGGACCAAATGAGCAACATCAAAAAAAGACCCCATGACAACTGCACCAGCAGACTGGTGCGTGGTGCCTCAAGAGGAATATCTCTGATGGTGGGTTGCTTGATCATGGCAAGTTGATTGGCAATATCAAAGGATTATTTAGATTTGGCCAAGACGGCAAGTTTTGCATCAATTTCTGCCAGCTTTGCTTGTTTTTCTGAGGCAGACATGTTGGCATCATTTTCAAATTTAACGCGGTCTTTGAATAATTCAAGTTGGCGAATTGGAATCAATTGCGCATCTGTTGATGCTTTGAAGCCAGCCAAGCGGTACATGTTCTTTAGGATTTCTTTTTCGCGCTCGTTTTTACCGTAGCTTGTGACGAAATCTTGAATTTTCTTTTTCACATCAGATGGAAGATCTTTGCGCCATACCAGTGGGTCGCGTGGAATGAGAGGCGATGTCCAAAGAATCCGAATTTGCTCAAGCTTCTCTGGCGTTTTTTCCTTGATTTTTTCTGTCATTTCGCTGTTGCTGGT
>CAIODE010000399.1 GCA_903856875.1 uncultured Burkholderiales bacterium | reverse complement strand
AGGCTTCTTCTTTTTGGTCTTCAGGGGCTTGGTCATTGCGCGCGAGGCGCCCACCCTCTTTACCCGCTTGTTGGCCGGCAGTGTGAGCATGATTTTCTTCACCTATGCCTTTGTCAACATGGGCATGGTCAGCGGCATCTTGCCGGTTGTGGGCGTGCCTTTGCCCTTCATCAGCTATGGCGGTACTGCCATGGTCACGCTGGGCTTGGGCCTGGGTATTTTGATGTCCATCGCCAAGGCCAAACGCTTGGTTCAAACCTGAAGAAATTCAATATTTGGCAGTCTCAAGCCTGCCCTCAGCAGGGCCTTCTGGGCTTGCCTACAATGTCACCATGATTTCACGCGAACCCACCATCGAACGTTTGGCCACGGCCAGGTCCCTCTTGCTTGAACCTTTTGGTTTGGATGAAACCCATCTGTCCAAAGCGCTCTCTGCCATCAAGGCGCACAAGGTTGACGATGCCGACCTGTATTTCCAGTACACCCGCTCAGAGGGTTGGAGTTTGGAAGAAGGCATTGTCAAGACGGGCAGCTTCAGCATTGACCAAGGCGTGGGTGTGCGCGCAGTGGCTGGCGAAAAAACAGCCTTCGCCTATTCCGATGACATCTCCGAAGCCTCCCTGATGGACGCGGCACTCACTGTGCGCTCCATTGCGCAAGCTCAGCAAAATCGCAAAGCCAAAGTGCCAGCCCGCAAAGTTGCGGGTATGCGTTCTTTGTACCCCTCACTCGATCCGATGGGCACTTTGAACAGCACCGATAAAGTTCATCTTCTTGAAAAAGTAGAGCAATTGGCCCGCGCCAAAGATCCTCGTGTGGTGCAAGTCATGGCCGGTCTTGCCAGTGAATATGACGTGGTCATGGTGGCCCGAGCAGACGGTACATTGGCTGCAGATGTTCGACCCTTGGTGCGGCTTTCTGTGACTGTCATTGCCGAACAAAAAGGTCGCCGTGAAGTGGGCAGTGGCGGTGGTGGTGGTCGCTTTGGTTTGGCTTATTTTGACGACGCCATGTTGAACGAGTATGTCAACGATGCTGTGCATGCAGCACTCACAAACTTAGACGCCAGACCAGCGCCGGCAGGTGTGATGACTGTGGTCTTAGGCCCAGGTTGGCCAGGCGTGTTGTTGCACGAAGCCATTGGCCACGGCCTTGAAGGCGATTTCAATCGCAAAGGCTCTAGTGCTTTCAGCGGCATGATTGGCAAACGCGTAGCCGCCAAAGGTGTGACGGTGCTTGACGATGGCACCATTTCAGATCGCCGTGGTTCATTGAATGTGGACGATGAAGGCTGCCCCAGCCAACGCAATGTTTTGATTGAAGACGGTATTTTGAAGGGCTACATTCAAGATGCCATGAATGCCCGTTTAATGGGCGTGAAGCCCACAGGCAATGGCCGACGCGAAAGTTATGCGCACATTCCCATGCCTCGCATGACCAACACTTACATGTTGGGCGGTGACAAGTCACCCGAAGAAATTGTGGCCAGCATGAAGAAGGGCTTGTACGCCACCAACTTTGGCGGCGGCCAGGTCGACATCACCAGTGGCAAGTTT
>CAIODE010000398.1 GCA_903856875.1 uncultured Burkholderiales bacterium | reverse complement strand
TCTGGGGCGATTTGAATGGTCAACTGGCCGCCTTGGAATTGGGCGCCAAACGTTTGAATGGTTTGCTAGATGAATACGGCGACGCCAAAGTGGCGCAGGCCATGGTCGAGTTGCGTGCGCGTGCAGTGCGTCTCATGCGTTCTCACATTGGCAGCTTGCCCGATGGTTGTTACAGTTTTGAAGATGTGTTGGACAACGATGGTGTGGTCGATTTGCCGCTGACCATTGCGCTTGATATGACGGTCAAGGGCGACCGTTTAACTTTAGATTTTTCACGCACATCTGCGCAATGCGCAGGGCCCGTCAATATTTCCAAAGCCACAGCGGTAGCCGCTTGTTATGTGGCTTTGAAGCACGTGTTTCCTGATGTGCCTGCCAATGCCGGTGTGCTCGATGCCGTAGACTTTATCCTTCCCGATCGCTTGGTCATTAGCGCAGAGCGTCCCCGTCCCGTGGGTGGCTACACCGAAACCATTTTGCGCATGATCGATGTGATTTTCAGTGCCACTGCATTGGCCGATCCAAAGCGTGCTGTGGCACATGCCTACGGCACCATCAATGCCTTGTCGATTGCGGGCCACCGAAGCGATGAAAAGCGCAAAGGCCAGCGCTGGGTGATGTTCAGTTTCTTTGGCGGCGGTCATGGTGGCCATTCAGATGCCGATGGTTTATCGCACAGCAATGCACCCATCTCAACCGCCACCATTCCACCTTTGGAAATTTTGGAGGCGGCATATCCGGTGCGGTTTACACAGTGGGCCTTGCGTGCCAACTCAGGTGGCGACGGCCAGCACCGAGGCGGCTTAGGGGCGGTCTACGAAATTGAGTTGTTAGAAGAATCGGCCGAAGTTTTTATTTTTGGCGAGCGCGGTAAAGCCTCGCCCAAGGGCATTGCGGGTGGCCAACCAGCCTTGCCTAATGTGTTTGAGTACGAAAACGATGGCGTTTGGAAAACACCGCCCATGGTTTCCAAGATGCTGGGTATTCGCTTGAAAAAGGGTGAGCGAGTTCGCTTGCAAACGCCTGGCGGTGGTGGCTGGGGATTGCCCGCGCAGCGAAGTGCTGACGCACGCGCCAAAGACATTGAAGAAGCCTACGTTTCGAAGGAAAAAGCATGAGCCAGAAACGCTGGGTGGTGGGGGTTGATGTGGGCGGTACGTTCACCGATTTGTTTGTTCTTGATGAACAAACAGGTACAGCCCGAATTGTGAAAGTGCCATCAACCCGTGGTAAAGAAGCTCGTGGCTTTATGAATGGCATTCAGAAAATTTCTGAAGATGGTTCTGCGTCCGGTGTGGCCAGCATTGTGCATGGCACCACGGTAGGCACCAATGCCTTGCTAGAACGCAAGGTGGCACGCACTGGCATCATTACCACGCGCGGCTTTCGCGATGTGCTGGAAATGCGTCGGCGCGATCGGCCCCAAACTTGGGGATTGCGCGGCAGTTTCACTCCCATCGTGCCACGTGCATTGCGACTGGAAGTAGACGAGCGAGTGTTGGCCGATGGTCACATTCACACGCCAGTAGACATTGATCAAGTGAAAGCACAAGCGCAAGCTTTGCTCGATGCTGGATGCGAAGCTGTGTGCGTGTTCTTCATCAACGCATACGCCAACACGGCCAATGAGCAAGCCGCTGTGACTGCT
>CAIODE010000397.1 GCA_903856875.1 uncultured Burkholderiales bacterium | reverse complement strand
CCGGCATGGCACGCGTCATGACGGGCGATGCTTTGGTGTTTGAAAACGAGCGACTGCAAGAGCGCATGAATTTGTTGTTCGACAAACTCGAAAGCGCGTTCAAGCAATCATTGCGCGATGGAGGCCCTCAAAGCGATACACCCACTGTAGATGCGCAAGTGACAGCTTCTTTGTTGGTGGCCTTCATGATGGGCCGCATGCAACGCTTTGCGCGCTCTGGCTTTAAGCGCTTGCCTTCAGAGAATTTGCAGGCTTCGTTGGCGCGCGTGCTCTAAACTTTACCAACGCCCAAAAATCGCAGACGTGTTGCAGCGATTTTCATCAGATGACTGAAGAGAAATCAGATGAACTGGTGGACAACTTAGGCGTCAAGCGTCAGAAAAAATTGAAGAGTGCCATCTACACCTAAGTGTAAGACTTGATGGTGCCAATACGTGACGCGCTCAAGCCATTCATTGGACTGCGGCAATTCTGAACCCCACAAGTCTTCGCGACTCAGCAATGCCTGAACGCACGCTGCGGGTGTGGCCACTTGCGCAGCGCCGATGGCTTTTAAGCTTTCTGCTTGCGGATCGTTCAAAGCATAGGCTTGGCCTTTTTCGTCTACGCCTAAGGTGTAGCGCAAAAAAACAGCGGCTGCCAAAGCATGGTGTTCAAACGATTCACCCTTGCCAATTTGGCCCAGTACAGACGGCGGCCAGCGCTGCGGTATTTTTTGGGAACTGTCGGTGGCAATTTGATGCACACTGTGTTTTAAAAAGGGATTGCCAAAGCGCTGTATGAGTGCATCACGGTACTCGGCCCAATCGGTCCGGCTTAAATGCGGCGCCACTTCACGTGTCATGAGACGGTAGACAAACTCACGGATGTGATGCGCACCAATGCAGTCGGCAATGTGGGCTCTGCCAGTGACAGCTCCCATGAGTGCCATGGCCGAATGGCTGCCGTTCAGCATGCGCAACTTGGCCTCTTCATAACTGTGCACTTGTGAGGTGACGCGAACACCACACTTGCTGAGCAGTGCTGCGTCGCTGGGGTCAACGAAGTTGTCTTCAATGACCCACTCCCAAAATGTTTCGGTGCTCAGGGCACATTCGTCTTGCATGCCCAGTGCCTCTTTGGCGGCGGCTGCCACTTCATCGGTGGCTGCAGGCACGATGCGATCGACCATGCTGCAAGGAAAGGCGCAATGAGCCTCGATCCATTTCACAAGCTCTGCATCTTGAGTGGTGGACGCGGCATGAATGATGGCTTTGAGTTTGTGGCCATTGCCTTGCAAATTGTCACACGACGCAATGGTTAGGCCAGTTAGGCCTGCAGTATGGCGCAAACGCAAGCCGTCAATCAGCAATTGCGCCAAGGCGGATGTGTAGCCTTTTTCCGTCACAGTGAGTGTGATCCAGCGGGTGCTTGGAGCGGCAATGGCGCTCAAGACATTTTGGCGTTCGGTGGTGGCCACGCTGGTTTGCCAAAGTGCACCTGGCACGTTCCATTCAATGCCTGTTGCACCTGCCACGCGCACTGCATACAAGCCGTCTTGTGCGCGCAGTTTGTTCACAAGTCCCGGCTGGGTCATGCCCACGCCATGAATGCCCCAGCGCATATCGCCTTCGCGAAGCAGCTGATCAAACACCATGGCTTGGTGCGCGCGGTGAAACGCGCCTAAGCCCAAATGCACCACACCCGGCTGCTGAGAAGTTGGCGCGTAGGCCGGTGTTTGAACAGACTTAGAAACCAGGGGCAGCGTGGCGCGCGAGAGCTTCACTTCAGGCATGCCGTTTTTTCAGCTTGTCTTCTGAAGCCTGAATT
>CAIODE010000396.1 GCA_903856875.1 uncultured Burkholderiales bacterium | reverse complement strand
GATCAAGGCGTTCCACCACAGCCACTGTGGTGATATCAAAACCTAAAGGCGCCACCAGGGTTAAGGCATGCGGGGAAGGCGAGGCACCCGTTTCAATGTTGGCGCCCAAATCTTTGAGAAGCTGTAAAAGTTCTATGCGCCTTGAGGCACGGGGTGATACCCAAACAGGTGGAAACTCTTTCACTTCGGGCACGGGGGGCTCTGGGGCTGCGATGGCTTTGCCATCGACGTATTTGTAGAAACCCTCACCCACTTTTCTGCCGACCACGCCACCGGCCAAGCGCTGCGCTGTGATGACGCTGGGGCGGTAGCGGGGCTCTTGATAGTATTGGTTGTAAATAGATTCCATGACTGGGTGCGAGACATCCAGCGCAGTTAAATCGAAGAGCTCGAAGGGGCCCAATTTGAAGCCAACTTGGTCTTTCAAAATTCGATCAATGGTGGCGAAATCTGCTACGCCTTCCGACACAACGCGCAATGCTTCGGTGCCATAGCCTCGACCAGCATGGTTCACGATGAAGCCCGGGGTGTCGTGCGCTTGCACGGGGGCATGCCCCATTTGTTTGGCGAACTCTGTGAGCCGCAGGCAAACCTCTGGATTGGTTTTTAATCCGGCAATGACTTCGACCACTTTCATCAATGGCACAGGATTGAAGAAGTGATAACCTGCAAATTGGGCTGGTCGCTTGAGGGCTGCAGCAATGGCCGTGACGGAAAGTGAAGAGGTGTTGGTGACCAACACTGTGGTTTCAGCAACCAAATCTTCTAGCTCAACAAACAAGCTCTTTTTGATGTCAAGTCGTTCAAGGATGGCCTCGACGATTAACTCGCAATGCTTCAAATCTTGCAAGCTACTGGCCGTTTTCAAATTCGCTTTGTATTTGACAACCGTGTCTGCATCAAGGCGGCCTTTAACAACAAGTGAGTCCCATACTTGGTACACGGCATCTTTGGCTTTAAGCGAGGCCTCTGCTTGGGTGTCGTAAAGGTAAACATGGCTACCCGCTTGTGCCGCAATTTGGGCAATGCCACGTCCCATGGCCCCTGCGCCAATGACTGCGACTTGGTTGAATGCAATGATCATGATCTGATTGGGAGTTTTTCTTAATTTTCAAGCAGACAAAATCTACTTGTGGCCGCTTAACGTCGAACTTGCAATGCGCCAGGGTTGACGATGTTGGTGGGAGTACCTTTGATGAAATTGACGACATTATCAAATGCGGCGCCGAAGTACAACTCGTAGCTGTCCTTTTCAACATAACCAATGTGCGGCGTGCAAATGCAATTTTCCAAACGCAGCAGCGCATGACCTTGCAAAATGGGTTCGTGCTCAAAGACATCGATGGCTGCCAAACCAGGCCGTCCCCGATTGAGCGAGCTGATGAGAGCATCGGGTTCAATCAGTTCTGCGCGTGAGGTGTTCACAATCATGGCGCTGGTTTTCATGCGCGACAGATCTTCCAAAGTGACGATACCGCGCGTTGCTTCGTTGAGCCGAAGATGGACTGACAGGACATCGCTTTGTTCAAAAAGTGCTTCACGCGTAGTGGCTGGAATGTGACCGTCATGGGCAGCTTTTTCTCGCGAAGCTTCGCTGCCCCACACCACCACTTGCATACCAAAAGCTTTGGCATAGCCTGCAACCAATTGGCCAATTTTTCCGTAGCCCCAAATGCCAAATGTTTTGCCTCTAAGCACTGTGCCCAAACCAAAGTTGGCTGGCATGGACGCGCTTTTCAAACCAGACTGCTGCCATGCGCCGTGCTTGAGATTGCCAATGTACTGGGGCAGTCGACGGGCAGCCGCCATGACCAAGGCCCAAGTTAATTCTGCGGGTGCGTACGGTGATCCAGTCCCTTGGGCCACGGCGATGCCACGCTCTGAGCAGGCTTCTAAATCAATGTGAGAGCCTGCAGCGCCAGTTTGGGAAATAAGCTTGAGCCGCGGAAGTTTTTCAAGCAATTGCCTGTTGAGGTGGGTGCGTTCTCGAATAAGGACCAAGATGTCGGCGTCTTTAAGGCGAACAGACAATTGCCCCAAACCTTTGACGGTGTTGGTGTAGACCTTGGCGTTGTAGGCGTCGAGTTTGGCGGCGCTCTCGAGTTTTCGGACGACATCTTGGTAGTCGTCAAGGATCACAATATTCATAGGCAGTATTGTGCCTTGCCTAGAGGCTTTCATTGGGGACAGGAATGAAATTTAGCCCCCCATGATCCCGAAAATCAGTGGGTGAGGGTGGGCTTTTTCTGGGCTTCGAGAGCGACCAGCCTGTCAAGTTCTGCGCAGACATCGGACATGCGACCAGAAATGACCATGCGACCTGCGCAATGAGGGGCTTCGCCATGTTCGGATACGCGGAAAACTCGCAAGGCACGCTGTTTGGCGAGCATATTGGCTTTGGGCGAGGTGGCAATGAAAGATGGCTTTGAGTGCCCATACGGGGCAGTGCGTTCAAGGTGCGCTGCTGCGCTCATGAACTTTTGAATGCCGTTGTAAATGCTAGAAATACCAAAAAGAGCGATGGTCATAGGTTGCCTTTATTTTTTTGAGTGTTTGAAATTACATCAAGAGCGTGTTGCGAATGAGGCCGACAGCCAAGCCTTCGATGTCGAAGGGCTCGCCTGGATTGACCAAAATAATGGGGTAATCGGGGTTTTCAGGGAGAAGTTCAATGCGGTCTGCTTGGCGACGTAAACGTTTGACGGTGACTTCATCGCCTATGCGGGCCACCACAATTTGACCGTTGCGGACTTCTTTGGTGGCTTTAACGGCAAGCAGGTCGCCATCCATGATGCCGGCGTCTCGCATGGACATGCCGCGCACTCTCAGTAAATAGTCGGGCTGTTCTTGGAACAGATGGCTTTCTACATGGTAGGTTCGATCGACGTGTTCTTGGGCCAAAATAGGGGAGCCAGCGGCAACTCGGCCAATAAGGGGCAATGCCAATTGTGCAAAACCAGGCAGCGGCAGGCTGAAAAGGTCGGTGGTGTGGCGAACGCTATTGCGGGACGATCCTTTGAGTCGAATGCCTCGTGATGTGCCGCTTACCAAGTCGATAGCACCTTTTCGAGCCAGGGCTTGCAGGTGTTCTTCTGCGGCGTTGGCTGACTTGAAGCCTAAGACCTGGGCAATTTCAGCCCGAGTAGGCGGTGCGCCCGTTTCGGCAATGGTTTTTTGGATGAGTTCCAAAATTTCTTGCTGTCTCGCTGTGAGCTTAGGTTGATCGTGCATGATGCAGTCCTTTGAAGGTGTCTGAAGCCAAATAACTGTGTTCTTATCCAGTTACTGTATTTTTAACCAGTCTTTTTAGAAATGCAAGCAAATAATCAAAAAATTGTTGTTTTAGGCACTGGAGGCACCATTGCGGGTGAATCTGAATCAGCCGATGAAGGCCTGTCTTACAAAGCGGCACAGCGTGGCATCAGTGATCTTTTGAAGTCGGCAAGCGGCTCCCACTTGCCATTGCCTGAGGTCTTGGCGGCCTGCCAATTTGAAGCTGAACAGGTGGCGCAATTGGACAGCAAGGACATGGACTTTGAAACATGGACCCAATTGGCAAAGCGTTGTGACCATTGGTTAAACCAAGACGACGTAGCCGCACTTGTGATCACCCACGGCACGGACACCTTGGAGGAGACGGCCTATTTTTTATCGCAGGTGTTGAACCCTTCAAAACCCATCGTCTTGACCTGCGCCATGCGGCCAGCCAATTTCAAAGATGCAGACGGCCCGCAAAACTTAAGGGATGCCCTGGTGGTTGCCGCGAGCACCAAGGGGCCGGGTGTTTGGCTGGTGGCTGCAGGCGAAATTCACCACAGTCAGTTTGTTCAAAAAGTGCACCCGACCAGGTTGAATGCCTTTGATTCAGGTGAAACGGGTGCTGCTGGCAGGGTTGAAAATGACAAGGTTCAGTGGGTTAAAACCTTCAACATGCCCTCGCCAAACTTAAAGCTGCATGTCTCTCAATTGCCTTTGCCTGCGCAATGGCCATGGGTGGAGATTGTGATGAACCATGTCAATGCAAGTCAGAAGCATGTCGATGCTTTGGTCAATGCAGGCGTTCAAGGTTTGGTGCTTGCTGGAACGGGCAATGGCTCCGTCAGTTCGCAAATGAAGGAAAGTTTACTGAGGGCCCAAACTGCACATGTTCAGGTTCGATTAAGCAGTCGTTGCAATCAGGGCGCTGTGATTCCGACCAGCAGCCATGTGTTTGATGCTTCGGGTGCTTTAAGCCCCGTTAAAACCAGAGTGGCCTTGCTGCTGGACATCATGTCCAAACAGCAAAACCACTGAATGAGTTAAAGCTTAAGTTGCTTGGGCTCAAAGCCCCAAGTGCGTTACTTGGTTGAGCCGAAAGCTTGCAGAGCGCGCTGGGTAATTTCCTCGACAGAGCCCATGCCGCTAATGGCACGGTATTGAGGTGCAACTTGAGGTTCGCGATGCGCCCACTCTGAGTAGTACGCAACAAGCGGCCGTGTTTGTTGGCTGTAAACATCCAAACGCTTTTTCACAGTTTCTTCTTTGTCGTCTTCACGTTGGACCAAAGGCTCACCGGTGACATCGTCTATGCCCTGCGCTTTTGGTGGATTGAATTTGACATGGTAAATGCGGCCCGATGCAGGGTGAGAACGGCGGCCACTCATGCGCTCAATGATGGCCTTGAAGGGCACATCAATTTCAAGCACGTAGTCCAACTTCACTCCGGCGGCCTTCATGGCATCAGCCTGAGGAAGGGTGCGCGGGAAACCGTCGAACAGGAAACCATTGGCGCAATCGGCTTGGGCAATGCGCTCTTTTACAAGGTTGATGATGAGGTCGTCACTGACCAAACCACCTGATTCCATCACGGCTTTGGCTTGCAAACCAAGAGGGGTACCGGCTTTCACTGCAGCGCGCAACATGTCGCCAGTAGAGATTTGAGGAATGGCATATTTTTCGCAAATGAATGCAGCCTGCGTTCCCTTACCAGCACCTGGTGCACCTAGAAGAATAAGTCTCATGAAAGTCCCGAATAGTTATTGAATCTTTCGCCATGGCGTGGATGGCTCTCACTGGAGAATATCACGGGAAGACTCTGTTTTCCTGACGAATTAAAGGCGCAGATGTCAGGGTTTGTACAGTGCTCTGACTCTTTCCAAATCTTCCGGCGTATCGACACCAGGTCCAGGTGCTTCGGGCGTGATGTGAACTGCTATTTTGTGGCCGTGCCACAGGGCCCGCAATTGTTCCAAGGCTTCCCCCGTTTCAATTGGAGCAGGCGGCAAACCTGGAAAGCTTTGCAAAAACCCGACGCGGTAAGCGTAAATGCCAATGTGCCGAAGGGGGGCGGGTTGAGGCAGGCTTTGGATGCCTTTCGCGAACCCATCTCGCCACCAAGGTATAGGTGCGCGGCTGAAATACAGCGCCAATTGAGCTTGGTCGATCACCACTTTGACAACATTCGGATTGGTGAACTCTGCAATATCATGAATCTCGTGAGCCGCCGTACTCATGCTGGCAGAAGGCCGCTGAACAAGCAGTTCGGCCACCTGATTGATGAGTTCCGGATTGATCAGGGGCTCATCGCCTTGAACATTGACCACCACATCATTTGCTCCCAAACCCAATAGCGCGCTGGCCTCTGCAAGCCGATCACTGCCGCTTGGGTGATCCATTTGGGTGAGCATTGCGCGAACCCCATGGGCTAGGCAGGCCTGGACGATTTCGATGCTGTCAGCAGCAACCACCACTTGAGAAGCATTCGACAGTGCAGCCCTTTGGGCAACGCGAACCACCATGGGCAAGCCATGGATGTCAGCCAAAGGTTTATGGGGCAATCGAGTGGATGCTAAGCGAGCAGGAACAATGACTGTAAAGGCTTGCGACATGGCCACTTAAAGAGAGATTAGACGAGGGGGGTGCGCGGTTTGAGCTGTTCTAACTCTTCGTCGCTGAGTGTGCGGGATTCATTTTCCAGCAAGATGGGTATGCCATTGCGAATGGGGTAAGCAAGACGTGCACTGCGCGACCAAAGTTCTTGCAGTTCGCGCTGCAAATCTAGGTGTCCCTTGGTGACAGGGCAAACCAACAGTTCGAGTAATTTCGTGTCCATGCCTCAATGATACCTGTGGCGGCTTTGAAAGAGTTGATCGAAGGCTTCCCAAAATGCAACTTCAGGTTCAAAAACCAAAGGCAATGCAAGCGCATGAGGAAACCGCGTCCACAATTTAACGGCATCTTTTTCAGTGCAAAGGAGAGGCAGTTCAGGATGAATGGGTTGCCATGTCTCAAAACTATCGTGGTCGGGCAGGGCTGTTGAATGGCGAATTTGAAATTCCCTTTGTTCAAGCATGGCCAAAAAGGCATCTGGTTGGGCAATGGCCGATACAACTTCGACAGGCTTTAATTTCAATTCAGCCACTGAAAGTGTTTTGCCTTGAGATGCCACAGCAAAAGAGCTAAGTTCACGTCGAGATTCAAATCCTTCAGGCAATGTTCTCTGATGTGTGTGCAAAAGCAAATCAACAGGTCGGGGCCAGGGTTCTCTCAAGGGGCCTGCTGGTAGCAAACGACCATTGCCTAAACCTGTTGCATCCATGGCGCAAATTTCGATGTCACGTTGTAGCGCAATGTGTTGCAGTCCGTCGTCACACACTAGCACATTGACAGAGGGAAACTGATGAAGCAGGTGCCTTGCAGCCTCAACTCGCTGGGCGCCGACCACGACTGGCACATGGCATTTTTGGAAAATCATCAGCGGTTCATCGCCCACTTCAGTGGCCAAGCTGTCTGCCTTCACAATTTGAAGGGATGCTTGCGCTCTGCCGAAGCCGCGGGACACCACGCCAACCTTGAAGCCCTGCGTCACAAGTCTTTGAACAATGGCCATGGTGAGGGGTGTTTTGCCGCCGCCACCTGCCACGACATTGCCCACCACAATGACAGTGGCATTGACACGATGCTGCTCGATCCATCCCTGACTGATAGCCCATTGCCTGAAACCCCAGACAATTTTGTACACAGCTTCAAATGGCCAAAGCAAATAAGTAATGGCATTGCGGTTGCGCCAATACTTAGGAAGTTGTTGCAACCATTGCGACATGATGGGGTGCTTAGGGCTTGTTAGTTTGCGGTGAATTTTGATTTGACAATGCAACTTTGGAAGCACCGTTCATTTGAGCCGCTTCCGAAACATTGACGATTGGCCAGCCTGCTGCTTGTATGATGCCTAACAAAATCAAACTTTCTACTTCTGGGTTCATTTTTGATTATGGCCGATGGAATTGTTCTTCATTTCTGTGGATAACTTTGTGAAGAACATGGCTGACGCAGGCTCGCAAACCGCATGAATGCTGAGATTTATTCCGATGCTCATTTTTTAGACAATAAATTTTTTAATTAAATCAATGGCTTACGGCTCACCATGCCTGTTAGACCTGTACAGTAGAGGCGCAGTGCAAGTATCTTGCAAGCTGTGGATTGATTGACCAAGAAAAGACAAGCTCTCTCAACTGATATGGCCCTGGATACCGCGAAAAATAAGGATTTTTCATGACGCGAATATATTCTGAGCCACGTGTTTGGTCAGTTGGGGCACTTTGCCTTGCAATTGCTGACACCTTGAATGAAAGGTTCAATCCTGTGGCGGTCAAGGGGGAGATATCTGGCTTCTCTAGGGCGGCCAGTGGTCATTGTTATTTCAATCTGAAGGACGAGAGCGGGCAAATACGCTGTGCCATGTTCAAAAGGGCCGCCAGTGCTCTCAATTTCATGCCCAAAGATGGCGAAATGGTGGAACTGAGAGGCAAGCTGGGTGTGTATGAAGCGCGGGGAGATTTGCAGTTGGTTGTGGAAACCATGCAAAAAGCGGGTCAGGGTGATTTGTTCGCGCAGTTTTTAAAACTCAAAGCCAACTTGGAAGCAGAGGGCATGTTTGATGCTTCGCGCAAACGAGACATTCCCGAACAACCACGTGCGATTGGGGTCATTACCTCACTGGGCGCTGCTGCTTTGCATGATGTCGTGAGCGCATTGCAAAGACGCGTGCCGCACATTCCCGTCATATTGGCGCCGGCATCTGTACAAGGTCTTAATGCACCTGCTGAATTGCTGCAAAGCTTGAAAAAGCTGGTCAGTTGGCAGGGGCAGTTGCCCAACTCTTCGCCTAACTTGTCATCGCAGCCCATGGTGATTGATGTCATCTTGTTGGTTCGCGGCGGTGGTTCTATGGAAGATTTGTGGGCCTTCAATGATGAAGCCTTGGTCAGGGCTGTTGCATCTTGTCCCATTCCCATCATTTCAGGCGTAGGCCATGAAACCGATTTCACTTTGACAGACTTTGTCGCCGACTTGCGAGCGCCTACCCCCACGGCTGCAGCCGAATTGGTGGCGACTGAGGGTGCTCAGCTTTTGGCCGATTGCCAGCGACTGCAAAACGCACTTTCTAATGCGCTGACCACCAGCCTAGACCGCATGAGCCAAAGGCTAGACTGGATCGCCAATCGACTTGGGCGGCCATCTAGTCGTTTGAAGGACCAAACTGCTCGATTGATGCGCATGCACCAGTCGCTTCAATACGGATTTAAATCGCAGGTACAAGCTCAAAAGCAAATGCTTTCTAGACATTCAGAACATTTGCCAAGGCTGCTTCAGCAAAACTTTCAGTCGCACCATCAGCGCAACTTGAACATGGGCACCAGATTGGGGCTGCTCGATCCGCACTTGGTGTTGGAGCGTGGTTACGCTTGGCTAACTGACGAAACAGGCCGAGCCCTGACGCACGCCAGTGATTTTCATTCGAACCAATCTGTGACGGCAAGCTTGGCCGATGGACAAGTCAACCTGCAAGTGAAATAGCGCTTTGGCTGCAAGGCCCCATGTCAACCCCAGACATGCTGTGCCTATTGCGTGGGATTCACAGACAAGCTTAGCCGATCGACCTACAATAGCTCATTGGATTTTTACAGCACTTTAACGAGGAACACATGGAACACACTCTGCCAGCATTGCCCTATGCCATTGACGCATTGGCACCCAACTACAGCCAAGAAACTTTGGAATTCCACCACGGCAAGCACCACAATGCTTACGTTGTGAATTTGAACAATTTACAAAAGGGCACTGAGTTCGAGTCAATGTCTTTGGAAGAAATCATCAAGAAATCCAGTGGTGGCATTTACAACAATTCTGCTCAAATTTGGAACCACACTTTCTTCTGGAATTGCATGAAGCCGCATGGCGGTGGCGAGCCCACAGGTGCTTTGGCTGCAGCCATCAATGCCAAATTTGGCTCTTACGCTGCTTTCAAAGAAGCCTTTGTAAAAAGTGCTGTTGGCAATTTTGGTTCAGGTTGGACTTGGTTGGTTAAGAAGGCTGACGGCAGCGTTGACATCGTCAACATGGGCGCAGCCGGTACACCATTGACAACGGGCGACAAAGCCCTGTTGACAGTCGACGTATGGGAGCACGCCTATTACATCGACTACCGCAACATGCGCCCCAAGTTTGTTGAGACTTATCT
>CAIODE010000395.1 GCA_903856875.1 uncultured Burkholderiales bacterium | reverse complement strand
TCTCAGCGCTGTGCACCACACGCGCGCCTTGGCCATCAAGGTCAAATGCTCCAAAGGCACTTACATCCGGACCTTGGCCCAAGACATTGGCAACCATCTGGGCGTGGGTGCGCACTTGGTCTACCTTCGAAGAGTGGCCAGTGGTGACTTCACGATTGATCAGTGCATGGACTTGAGCGCCTTTGAGGCTCTCACTCAAAGTGCAGAGTCAGGTGAGGCCTTGAGCGCTTTAAAGCCCACAGAGTGTTTGCTCACAGGCCATGAGCCCATCGCATTGAGCGAGTCCGACGCAGCCAAATTTTTAAGCGGCTTGAGAAGAACGGGGCCATGGCGCGACTGTGATCGCGTGGCCGTTTACGCTCAAAACCCAACAGTTTTACTCGGTAGTGCGCACATCAAGGGGGGTGAGTTGATCCCCGATAGACTACTGAATCCCCTAGAGATCAATTCCATTTTAGAGAGTTTGTTATGAGTCTTCCCATTCGAAATATTGCCATCATTGCCCACGTTGACCATGGAAAAACCACCATGGTTGACCAACTGCTTCGTCAATCCGGCACTTTTGCCATTCACGAAAAAATCGTTGACACCGTCATGGACAACAACGCCATTGAACGTGAACGCGGCATTACCATTTTGGCCAAGAACTGCGCTGTCAGTTGGGAAGGCACCCACATCAACATCGTTGACACCCCAGGCCACGCCGACTTCGGTGGTGAGGTCGAGCGGGCTTTGTCCATGGTGGACGGCGTGGTGTTACTCATTGACGCACAAGAAGGCCCCATGCCCCAAACGCGTTTTGTGACCAAGAAAGCTTTGGCTTTGGGCCTCAAGCCTATCGTGGTCGTTAACAAAGTTGACAAGCCTGGTGCCAATCCTGACAAAGTGGTGAACCAGGCTTTCGACTTGTTCGACAAGTTGGGCGCTACTGACGAGCAGCTCGATTTCCCAGTGGTTTATGCTTCTGGCATTAACGGTTGGACTTCATTGACAGAGGGTGCACCCGGAGAGCAGTGGGGCCCTGACATGTCTGCGCTTTTCAACACGGTATTGAAGCATGTGCCCGCACAAGCAGGTGACCCAGAAGCGCCTTTGCAATTGCAAATTTCAGCACTTGATTTTTCAACCTTTGTGGGCCGCATTGGCGTGGGCCGTATCAGCCAAGGCACCATCAAGCCCATGATGGACGTCATGATGATGGAAGGCCCTGATGGCACTGCCATCAAGGGTCGTGTTAACCAAGTTCTGACTTTCCGCGGACTCGACCGCGTTCAAGTGACCGAGGCTGGCCCTGGCGACATTGTGCTCATCAACGGCATTGCCGATTTGAACATTGGTGTCACCGTCACAGACCCGGTTAATCCTGCGCCATTGCCCATGCTTAACATTGACGAGCCCACTTTGACCATGAACTTCTGCGTCAACACCAGCCCCTTGGCTGGACGCGAAGGCAAGTACGTCACCAGCCGCCAGATCTGGGATCGTCTGCAAAAAGAATTGCAACACAACGTGGCTTTGCGTGTGAAAGAAACCGACGAAGAAGGTATCTTTGACGTGGCTGGTCGTGGCGAATTGCACCTCACCATCTTGCTTGAAAACATGCGCCGTGAAGGCTATGAATTGGCCGTGTCTAAGCCCCGCGTGGTGTACCGCGATGTCAATGGCGAACGCCACGAGCCGATCGAATTGGTGACCGCTGACATTGAAGAAACCCATCAAGGCGGCGTGATGCAAGCTTTGGGTGAACGCAAAGGCGAACTCGTGAACATGGAACCCGATGGCCGCGGCCGTGTGCGTTTGGAATACCGCATTCCTGCACGTGGTTTGATTGGCTTTACCAACGAGTTCTTGAACTTGACGCGTGGCTCTGGCCTGATTTCTAATATCTTTGACAGCTACGAAGCACACAAAGGTGAAATTGGCGGCCGTAAAAACGGTGTACTCATTTCCATGGACGACGGTGAAATCTTTACCTATGCTTTGGGTAAATTGGACGATCGCGGTCGCATGTTTGTGAAGGCCAACGACCCTGTGTACGAAGGCATGATTGTGGGCATCCACAGCCGTGACAACGACTTGGTGGTGAACGCTACGCGCACCAAACAACTCACCAACTTCCGCGTGTCTGGCAAAGAAGACGCCATCAAAATCACACCGCCCATCGACCTCACGCTTGAATACGGCGTGGAGTTCATTGACGACGATGAATTGGTCGAAATCACGCCCAAGAGCGTTCGTTTACGCAAGCGCTTCTTGAAAGAGCATGAGCGCAAGAAAGCTGGTCGCGCTTAATTTGCGATCTGTTCGATAAAACTGACAAGCACCCAAAGTGCTCAAACTCAAACACGGTTACGCAGTCGCCTTGATGGTGCTGGTAACCGCTTTGTGGTCCATGGCGGGTGTTGTTTCTAGGCACCTCGATCAAGCCAGAGTCTTTGAAGTCACCTTCTGGCGCAGCGCTTTCACTGTGCTGGGCCTGATCGTCATTCTGACGGCTTGGCAAGGATGGCGAGTATGGACTCGGCTGCCTTGGCGCAGTCCTTATTTTTGGTTGTCAGGTTTGTGCTGGAGCATCATGTTCACAGCCTTCATGATGGCTTTGACGCTAACAGCGGTTGCCAATGTTTTGATTACCCTTGCATGTGGCCCTTTGTTAACTGCATTAGGTTCTTGGCTTTTTACTTCACACCGTCTGCCCCTTCGAACTTGGCTTGCCATTGGTGTTGCTGGTGCAGGCATCGCTATGATGTTTGTGAGTCAATTGCAATTGGGCGATCCCAATTTCTTATTGGGTGTGAGCATTGCGTTGTGTGTGCCATTGGCGGGTGCCACCCAATGGAATTTGACACAGCAGAGTCAAAAATTCGGTGTTTCCATTGATTTGGTTCCATCGGTTTTATTGGGTGCAGTCCTTTCTAGCATCATGACCCTCCCAATGGCTTGGCCCTTACAAGCTAACGCACACGACATCAGTTTGCTGGCCTTGTTGGGCATTGTGCAGTTGGCAATTCCTTGTACGCTGTCAGTGATCTGCGCCCGGGTCTTAAAGGCACCCGAAGTTTCTTTGCTGGCTTTGTTGGAAGTTATTTTTGGTATCGCGCTGGCTTGGTGGGGAGCGCATGAAGAACCTCATCTCAGTGTTTTAATCGGTGGCAGCTTGGTCATTGCAGCCTTGTTTGCCAATGAATGGTTTGGATGGAGACAACGCAATGTCTGATGTGAACGTGATCAATCCCTCAATGAGTCCTAAAGCCTTAGTCGTGCATGAGGTGTCAGGGCGAGTGGGTTGCATCACTTTGAACCGACCCAAGGCCTTGAATGCGCTGACGCTTGACATGGTGCGCTTGTTAACCAATGCCTTATTGGAGTTTCAGGAAAACTCTCAGGTGTTGGCTGTCTTGGTTAGGGGTCAGGGCAAAGAAGAAGGATTCGGTCATTTTTGTGCTGGCGGCGACATTCGTTTTTTCCACCAAGCGGCTCTTGCTGGTGATGACAGCTTAGGTGACTTCTTCACTGAAGAATATGCCTTGAACCATTTGATTCACACCTATACCAAACCCTACATTGCTTTCATGGATGGTGTTGTGATAGGTGGTGGCATGGGCATCAGTCAGGGCGCCAGTGTTCGCATCGTGACAGACAGAACGCAGATGGCCATGCCTGAAACGCACATTGGTTTGTTTCCGGATGTTGGCGGCGGTTATTTTTTAAGCCGATGCCCTGGGCATCTGGGTGAGTACTTGGCATTGACGGGCCAAAAAATCAATGGCCATCAGGCCATCTTGGCGGGGCTTGCCGATGGCCTGATCGAGGCCCAGAGGTTGCCGCTCATTTGGAAAACATTGCTCAGCACGCCCTTTGAAAGTGGTGAAGCCGTGGAGCGATGGGTGCAAAGCCAATTCACGAAGTTTGAGCCTGCGCATTTCCCTGACAAAGCGGTCATCGACAAATGCTTTGCACTTTCTAATCCCTTGGAAATCAGTCTGGCTTTAGCGCAGGAAAATTCTGCTTGGGCCGAACAAACACTTGCGAGCCTCAACAAAGCTTCGCCTTTGATGGTGCATGTGGTCTTGGCCCAAATTCGAAAAGCGCGCAGCATGGGTTTGGCTGACGATTTGCGCATGGAGCGCGACATGGTGCACCATTGTTTTCACTTGCGTCAAAAGAGTGAAACGGTGGAAGGCATTCGCGCATTGGCGATTGACAAAGACCACCACCCCAAGTGGGCTCATGCGCAGTTATCCGATGTTGGTCAAGATGAATGGCCGCTTTTTTTCGAGAGTCCTTGGACGACACTGACGCATCCACTGCGTGATTTGAACTGATTCAGCTTAGCGGTTGCGGCTTTTCATGGCCCGCTCCACTTCGCGCTTGCCTTCGCGATCTTTGATGGTGTCGCGTTTATCGTGTTCAGCCTTGCCCTTGGCAAGCGCAACTTCGCATTTGATGAAGCCTGTCTTCCAGTGAAGGTTGATGGGCACCAGCGTGAAACCTTTCTGTTCGACTTTGCTGGTCAGGCGGTCAATTTCTTCGCGCTTTAAAAGCAGCTTCCGGGTGCGGGCCGCTTCGGGATTGACATGCGTTGAGGCGGTTTTCAGGGGGTTGATCAAACAACCGATGATGTACATCTCTTTGTTCCGAATGACCACATACCCATCTGTCAGTTGAACTTTGCCTTCCCTGACGGCCTTCACTTCCCAACCCTCAAGCACCATGCCGCACTCATGCCGCTCTTCAAAAAAGTAGTCAAAGGCTGCTTTTTTGTTTTCGGCGATGAGGCCAGATTTACCGGGGCCTTTGTTTTTGGGAGGTGGCGTTGCCATGTGTGAGAATTTGCGAAGTGCTTATGCTAGTTGTATTTGCAACCAGGGTCTTTGAGAAATTACAATCTGCAGAACAAGTCTTATTGTATGAAGAAACTCCTTAAATCTGTCCTGATCTGGTACACCCCAGAGGAAATGTACCGTCTTGTGACGGATGTCGACCAATACGTCCAATTTTTGCCTTGGTGCAGCCACTCCAAAGTGCTGAAATTCAGCGAACTTGAAATGGATGCCGAGGTTGGCATCGGCTTGGCAGGTTTCAGCCAAGTTTTTGTCACTCACAATACGCACGTTGAAAACCACGAGGTGCGCATGAAATTGGTCAAAGGACCCTTTTCCAATCTAGATGGCACTTGGACCTTTGATCCCGTGGGTGACAATTCTCAGAGGGCTTGCAAGGTCACCTTGTCTTTAGAGTATGGTTTTTCAAGTGTTGCTTTGGCCGCAGTTGTGGGCCCCGTGTTTGACAAAATAGCTGCCAGCTTGGTGGATGCTTTTGTCAAGCGCGCAGAACAAGTTTACGGTACCGAAAGGGCATGATGCAGATTCAATGCCTTTTCAGTCCCGCAGCCAGACAGTTAATTGACGTCACCTTGACCTTGCCTGAAGGGTGCACTGTGTTTGATGCCCTTCAGTCTTTGAAATTGCGCCCAGAACTGAAAATTCATCTTGAAGCCCTAGAAATGGCCCTTGAAGCTGATCGTGGGAAGGGCATTTGGGGTCGCAAGACTTCATTGACGCAGGCTCTCAAATCGGGAGATCGTCTAGAAATTTACCGCCCACTTTTGGTAGACCCCAAAATGGCCCGGAAAAAACGTTTTAAGGGTCAGGGGAAGGGCAGAACTGGCCTTTTTGCTAGACGCAGAATAGGTGCTGTCGCTGGCTATTAAGCCTATTCGGAGGTGAGGCTCATTCGGGCATCGACGAGGGTACAATCCTTTTTTTGGAGCCATCCCTTATGCGCCTGCTCGGTAAAGCCCTCACTTTCGACGATGTTTTGTTGGTGCCAGCCTACTCTCAAGTCCTGCCCAAGGACACATCTTTGGCAACCCAATTCACACGAAAGTTGCGGCTCAATTTACCCCTTGTGTCGGCGGCCATGGACACCGTCACAGAATCCCGCTTGGCCATTGCCATAGCCCAAGAAGGCGGCATTGGCATTGTTCACAAAAACCTCACTGCCCAAGAACAGGCCGCGCAGGTCTTGAAAGTGAAGCGCTACGAATCAGGCGTATTGCGCGACCCCGTCTTCATCACGCCCGATACCAAAGTACGCGCTGTGATGGCCTTGTCAGATGAACTGGGCGTTTCTGGCTTTCCGGTGGTCGATGGCGGCAAAGTGGTTGGCATTGTGACCGGACGCGACATGCGTTTTGAAATGCGCTACGACCAGCCTGTCAGCGAGATCATGACACCCCGGGAGCGTTTAATTACTGTGCCCGAAGGCACGACACCCGAAGAAGCCAAAGCCCTGCTGAATAAATACAAATTAGAACGCTTGTTGGTGGTTAACGAGGCCTTCGAGTTGAAAGGTTTGATCACTGTCAAAGACATTACCAAGCAGCTCAATTTTCCGTTAGCCGCCCGTGATGCATCCGGCCGTTTATTGGTTGGCGCTGCAGTTGGCGTGGGCGAGGGAACTGAAGAGCGAGTCGAGGCATTGGCCCGTGCGGGTGTTGATGCCATTGTGGTTGACACGGCCCACGGTCACAGCCAAGGCGTCATTGATCGCGTGCGTTGGGTCAAGAAAAATTACCCGCACATCGAAGTCATTGGCGGCAACATCGCCACCGGCGCTGCGGCTTTGGCTTTGGCCGAGGCGGGTGCAGACGCCGTCAAAGTGGGCATCGGACCAGGCTCTATTTGTACCACCCGAATTGTGGCCGGCGTTGGCGTCCCGCAAGTCATGGCCATCGACAGCGTGGCCACTGCTTTGCAAGGCACCGGCGTGCCACTCATTGCCGATGGCGGTATTCGCTACAGCGGAGACATTGCAAAAGCCATTGCCGCAGGTGCCAACACTGTCATGATGGGCGGCATGTTTGCGGGTACGGAAGAAGCGCCAGGCGAAGTTATTTTGTTCCAAGGTCGCAGCTACAAAAGCTACCGCGGTATGGGCAGCATTGGCGCTATGCAGCAGGGCAGTGCCGATCGTTACTTTCAAGAATCAAGCACTGGCAATCCCAATGCCGACAAATTGGTACCCGAAGGCATTGAAGGCCGCGTGCCTTACAAAGGTTCGGTAGTGGCTATTTTGTTCCAAATGGCAGGCGGCTTGCGTGCCAGCATGGGTTATTGCGGTTGTCCCACCATTGAGGACATGCGCAACAAAGCCGAGTTTGTTGAAATTACGACAGCCGGCATTCGCGAAAGCCACGTGCACGATGTGCAAATCACCAAAGAAGCCCCCAACTACCGCGCTGAATGATTCAGTGCATCGCTTTCTTTGAAACTATTTTTTGATTCTGAACGTTCCATGCAGCATTCCAAAATTCTGATCCTCGACTTTGGCTCACAAGTGACGCAACTCATTGCGCGCCGAGTTCGTGAAGCCCATGTGTTTTGTGAAGTGCATCCTTGCGATGTGAGCAGCGATTGGGTGCGCGACTACGCCAAAGATGGAAGCCTTAAAGGCATTATTTTGTCAGGCTCACACGCCAGTGTTTATGAAGTCGACGATCGTGCGGCCGATGCTGTTTTTGAACTAGGTATTCCTGTTTTGGGAATTTGCTACGGCATGCAAACCATGGCCGAGCAATTGGGTGGCAAAGTGGAAGCGGGCCAAACACGAGAGTTTGGTTACGCTGAAGTTCGCGCGCATGGTCACACCGATTTGCTCAAAGGAATTGAAGACTTTGCCACGGCTGAAGGCCACGGCATGCTTAAGGTTTGGATGAGCCATGGTGACAAAGTGACTCAGTTGCCCGAGGGTTTCAAAGTGATGGCTTCTACACCTGCTTGTCCCATTGCAGGCATGGCCGATGAAGCGCGTCGTTTTTACGCTGTGCAGTTTCACCCCGAGGTGACACACACCCTTCAAGGGCAAGCCTTGCTCAATCGTTTTGTGTTGGACATTTGCAAGGCAAGCCCCGACTGGATCATGGGCGATTACATCGACGAAGCCGTTGCCAAAATCCGCGAGCAAGTGGGCGACGAAGAAGTTATTTTGGGTTTGTCAGGTGGCGTAGATTCATCCGTAGCTGCAGCCCTCATTCACCGCGCTATTGGCGATCAACTGACCTGTGTGTTTGTGGACCATGGACTGCTGCGCCAGAACGAAGGCGACATGGTCATGGAAATGTTCGAAGGCAAATTGCATGCACGCGTGATACGCGTCAATGCCAGCGATTTGTTTTTAGGCAAGTTGGCAGATGTCAGCGAACCCGAGCAAAAGCGCAAAATCATCGGTGGCTTGTTTGTGGATGTATTCAAAGACGAAGCGGCTAAATTGAAGGCGGGTTCGGGCGGTCACAAGGGCGCTAGTTTCTTGGCGCAAGGGACCATTTACCCTGATGTCATTGAATCGGGCGGCGCCAAGAGTAAAAAGGCTGTGACCATCAAGAGCCACCACAATGTGGGCGGCTTGCCCGAGCAATTGGGTTTGAAGTTGTTAGAGCCTTTGCGCGAATTGTTCAAGGACGAAGTTCGCGAATTGGGTGTAGCGCTGGGTTTGCCACGCGAAATGGTTTATCGCCATCCATTCCCAGGCCCAGGCCTAGGCGTGCGCATTTTGGGTGAAGTGAAAAAAGAATATGCTGATTTACTGCGACGTGCCGACGCCATCTTCATTGAAGAGTTGCGTAACTTCACCAACGACAAAGGCACCTCATGGTACGACCTCACCAGCCAAGCTTTTGTCGTGTTTCTGCCAGTTAAAAGCGTAGGCGTCATGGGTGATGGTCGCACTTATGATTATGTGGTGGCTTTGCGTGCTGTCCAGACTTCTGACTTTATGACTGCCGATTGGGCAGAATTGCCGTATGCCTTGCTGAAAAAAGTATCTGGTCGGATCATTAACGAAGTACGCGGCATAAACCGCGTGACCTACGACGTGAGCAGCAAACCGCCTGCCACCATTGAGTGGGAATAAGTCTTTTAAAACATGAACCCATCGACAAAATTCAATGGTGTCAAGTCCTTGTGGCTTGTCCTTGAATTTTGTTTTCTTTTAGGTTTGGTGGCTTGTTCGCAATCGCCACTTTCCTCTCTGACTTCGTCATTGGATTTTGGCAATGTCGAACCTAAAGGGGCCGCTGCCGAATGGCGTGCCATTAACCGACTCACCTATGGCCCAACACCTTTTTTGCTAGCTGACATCAAGTCAAATGTTCAGCCAAAAGACTGGGCCTTAAGCCTGTTAAATGCTGCTCGCATGGCTAGCCTAGAAAGTCCTAAACTGCCAACTGATTTGGCGTCCATCAACGACAGTTTGCCTGCAATTTTTGATGGCGCACGCCATGAACGAGAAGCGCGTGCTGCTGTGGTACCCGGAACGCCTATCAATGAGTTGGTCGTCAACGAAAAGCGCTTCAATTTTCAAGAACCGTCTGAAGCCTTGTTTTACAACCGCACCCAGGTTAATAAAGCCATTGCTTGGCGTTTGGCCAGCTGCAGCAGTGACGACGTTGAACAACCCTTGTTGGCCCGCATGACAGAGTTTTGGTTCAACCATTTCAATGTTTACCAACAAAAAGGGATCGTTCGACCTTTTGCGGGTCACTACGCCATCAACGTGGCCAGAGCCCATGCATTGGGCAAGTTTGAAGACCTGGTGCTGGCCAGTGCCAAGCATCCCGCCATGCTTTACTACTTGGACCAATGGCTCAGCGTCAGTCCGCAACCGGCTCGAGCTGGGCAAAGCAGTCGCGGTTTGAATGAAAACTACGCCCGAGAATTGATGGAACTTCATACCTTGGGCGTACACGGCGGCTACACTCAAGAAGATGTTCGTGAATTGGCCAGGGTGCTCACTGGCTGGACTGTTGCGCCGCGGACTCAAGATGGCTTTCAGTTTGTCATGCGCCTGCATGAATCAGGCACTAAAACAATCATGGGTCAAAGTATTCCAAGTTCAGTTCAATTTGTGGGGATGAAGGAAGGGGAGCAAGCCATTCGCTTCTTAGCCAACCATCCTGCAACAGCGCAACGAATTTCTCTCAGACTTGCTCAATATTTTGTTGCAGACGAGCCACCTAAAGCACTTGTTGATCGCATGGCAAAAACATTTTTGTCAACCGGTGGCGATATTTATCAAGTCATGCAAGTGATTTTGAACAGTGCTGACTTTTGGGATCCCGCCAACAAACTTTACAGAACGCCTTATGATTTTGCGTGCGGCAGCTTGCGTGCACTGAATGCAGGACAAGATCGAGCCAAATGGCTACAAGCCTTTGGCTATGCTGCAGTGGCAGGCCATGGCATTCAGAATTGGCAAACGCCAGATGGCTATGCCTTCAATGCCAGCACTTGGCTCACACCTGAAGCGTTGACTCGGCGCATTGACTTTGCGCTAAGCATTGCTCGCAATGTGCCTGAACGTTCTGATTTGTATCCCTACTTAAGCGACAGCACAGCAAAGGCAGTCATGAAGCAGGGGCCGTCACAAAGAATGGGTTTTGTGTTGGGCAGTTCTGAATTGGTTTTCAAATAATGTCAATGAACGCACTACGCATGTTGCCCACTCGCCGTCAAGCTATTGTGCAATCTCTGCAACTGGGTGCGTTTGCATTACCAGCCCTTTCTGCTTTGGCTGATTCAGCCAAGCCTGAAGGTCGAATGGTTTTTGTTTTTTTGCGTGGCGCCTACGATGGCCTCTCCATGTTGGTGCCGCATGGCGACGCGCACTATGCGCAGATTCGCCCCAACATTGGCATACCTACGCCAGATGGATCTCCCAGAACGTCCTTGGCCTTGGATGATTTGTTTGGTTTGCACCCTGCTTGCGCAGACTTGTTACCGCTTTGGCAGCAAGGCCTGTTAAGCGCCATACCCTGTGCCGGATCACCGGATACCACTCGATCGCATTTCGACGCCCAATACCACTGGGAAACTGGCAAACCCGGTTCCAGCTCACCATCTGCAGGATGGCTCAATGTGCTGTCAGGCATGGTTGATGAAGGCATTGGCTTGCATGCTCTGGGTGTGGGTGAAAGCAGTCCCCGAATTTTGTCTGGCCCTAGACCCGTTCAATTGGTTGGCAATGGCTTACTGGCTACCAGGCCAGGAACGATGGCTGAAAGCAAAACACGTGAGGCTGTGTTGCAGTTGTATGCTGGTGACCAGAAGATGGCCAAGGCCATGCTGGAAGGTGCCAATAACCGCATGTCTACAGCGGCCATGTTAAAGACGCCTAGCATGCCGTCCTCCAGCGAACAACAAGCTGCCAACAACGGTGCAGGATCGCCACAAGGCTTGGCCCTGGATGCCAAGCACCTTGGCATTTTGATGCGACAAAACAGAAGCTTGCAGCTAGGTTTTTTGTCATCAGGCGGTTGGGATACACACATCAATCAGGGGAATGTGACAGGCTTGTTGGCCAATAATTTCACCAATTTAAGCAATGCGCTCATTCAACTCAGAATGGCTTTCAATGAGCCGAATGACCTTGTGATCATGGCCAGTGAATTTGGCCGCACTTGCGCAGAAAACGGCACCCGCGGAACCGACCATGGTCATGGCAACGTGATGTGGCTGATGGGCAATGCGGTCTTGGGGGGAAGACACCACGGACGTTGGGATGGTTTGGCCAAAGACAAGCTGAACGAAGGACGGGATCTGCCAGTACACCATGACTTCAGAAGTGTATTTGCCCAAGCATTGGTTCGCTGCTTAGGCTTTCGACAGGACAAAATGGCTGAAGTATTTCCGGGATATCGATGGGATTCAGCGCTGGACGGTCTTTTCAAGGCTTAAGTAGCCAACTTCATTGAAAATAGCACCACAATCCATAACACTTGCCTGAAAACCATTCAATCGCCATATCAATCATGACCGTGAACAGCAAAAATGGCAGTCCGAAATACATAGCGGCCCAAAATCCTGCCAGCCAGGTGGGCCCAGGTTCTTTTAGTTTGTGGCCCATCACAGTTTGGGCGCGTCGTTTTTCAATGAATTTCTTCAACATGACTGATGCAGTATCTGCAATGAAAGCAGGGGAGTGCCAATGATAGTCCATTGGGGGGGACATGACATTCAAGCTTGGGATGCCCGACATGCCATTGCTGCTGCTGCGTTGCAACAAGACTGGGCCTACGGCTCCAGCTTGGCCATTCTGGGAGTGCCCGTGTTGCGAGCCAGAGTGATGCGAGAGGGTGTGCAAATTGCACAGGCTCAGTTCATTGTTCGAAAGTGGGGGGCCCTCGGCGCCATGGCTTTGTGCACACGCGGTCCTGTTTGGAGTCAAGCACTTTCACCGAAAGAAGAGGCTGAGGCCTTTAGCGCCTTGAAAAAATCCTTGCCGCTCAAAGGCATTCGCTTTATGGCCGTCACACCCGAAGTGCCTGTGGGTCAACCGCATGGCTTGAATTCAATGCGCCGCATCATGACAGGGATGTCTACGGTCATGCTTGACTTAAGACCCTCCATGGACGAATTGCGCGCGCAATTGGACCGTCGTTGGCGGCACAGGTTGGTAGGTGGCGAAAACAGTGAAATGACAATTCATCGGGTGGGCACCAATGCCGGCCAATACCGCTGGCTGTTAGACGCAGAAATGAAACAACGAACTGACAAAAAATTAGACGGTCTGCCCATTCAGTTTTTTGATCTTTATGTGGATTCACGCAAACAACCTGCCAAGAATATTTTGACCTTGCGTGCAGATTTGGGGCGCGATCGCATTGCAGCCATGATGTTTTTGATTCATGGTGAAGCCGCTACGTATCAAGTTGGTTGGACCTCAGACAAAGGGCGTGATTTGCATGCCCACAATTTGATTCTTTGGAAAGGCATTGAAGAATTGCGCACCAGAGGCATTCGCATGCTCGATCTGGGCGGTGTGAATACCATTCGAAGCGCTGGTATTGCTAGGTTCAAAATGAGTACGGGTGGCCAAGTCTTAAGCTTGGCTGGAACCTATATTTAATCATGTACTTACCCAAACAGTTCAATCATCCTGAGCATGCCAGAAGCATCATTCTGGAGAATCCATTTGCCAGTTTGGTATCCAACGATGATGAAGGCTTTCCATTCATCAGCCACATCCCCATCAAGTTGATGCCTCATGCAACAGACCCTCAACAAGATGTGCTGCTGGGCCATGTTGCCAAAAGCAATCCTCATGCAGGCTTTTTGCACAAGCGTCCACATGTTCTTTTAAGCTTCATGGGGCCTCAAGCCTACATGTCGCCTGCCGTTTACCCGGATTTGACCAGGGTGCCTACTTGGAGTTATGTGGCTGTGCATGTCAAAGCAGAAGTTCGCATTTTGGAAGGCGAAGAAGCCAAAGATGCCCTCTTGAAACAATTGATTGCCGATCATGAACCTGCCTATGCGCAACAATGGCGAGGCCTTCCTGAAACCTACACGCAACCCATGATGAACGCGATTGTGGCCTTTGAGATGACATTGTTAGAAGTTCAAACCAAAGTCAAACTCAATCAGCATCGACCTGAGTCTCATGCAGCCATGCACGCTGCCTATGATTCAGGCAACGAATCTGAAAAAGCATTGGCGGTCTGGATGCGTCGACTCGGATTGGCTCATGAGCCCTGACTTACAGTGGATGCAAGAAGCCATTGATCTGGCCAAAGAAGCAGGTGAGGCTGGGGAAGTTCCTGTTGGTGCCGTTGTTGTACGTCACGGCATCATTGTTGGCAGGGGGCGCAACGGGCCTGTTGCTAGCAATGACCCAACAGCCCATGCGGAGCTCATGGCCTTGCGAGATGCTGCGCAAACGATTGGCAATTACCGGCTTGAAAATTGCACCCTCTACGTCACTTTAGAGCCCTGCACCATGTGCTCCGGAGCCATTCTCAATTCACGCATTTCGCGTGTTGTTTTTGGCGCCTCAGAGCCAAGAACTGGCGCAGCAGGTTCGGTGTTGAATGTATTTTCCAATCAAGGCATCAATCACCACACAGAAGTGACAGGCGGCGTTTTAGCCAATGAATGCAAACAACTTTTGCAGCAATTTTTCAAACCAAAGCGTGTCAATATGAACCCACTGCGCGACGATGCCTTAAGGCCACCCGACGAATGGTTTGAGGGCATCCCAGATTACCCATGGGTTGCACACTATGTGTCAGATTTGCCTTCGCTCAATGGCCTGCGCTTGCACTACTTGGACGAAGGTCAAAGTGAGCATCTCCAAGGTGCTCAAGACGCATCGAATCAAAACCAGTTCACTTATTTGTGTTTACATGGCAATCCTGCGTGGAGTTATTTGTTCCGAAAGATGATTCCCACTTTCACAGGCCATGGCCACCGCGTTGTGGCGCCCGACCTCATTGGTTTTGGGAAGAGTGACAAGTTCAAAAAAGCCAACCAACACAGTTTTGATTTCCACCGGCAAGTCTTGCTAGAGTTCATTGAACGTTTGGATTTGCACCATATCATTTTGGTTGTTCAAGATTGGGGCGGCATTTTGGGGCTCACTTTGCCCATGGACATGCCCCATCGCTTTGCTGGTTTGTTGGTCATGAACACAGCATTGGCCACGGGAACCCAGACCTTGTCAGAAGGTTTTTTAAGTTGGCGTGCGTGGTGCCAAGCCAATCCCGATTTTGATGTGGCCAAGCTCTTTGCGCGAGGCAACAAACACATGTCCACCCTAGAAACGCAAGCCTACAACAGCCCCTTCAAAGACCGCGGACATCGCGCAGCACTTCATGCTTTCCCACCCATGGTGCCTGAGTATGAAAACAGCCCTGGTGCTGAGATCTCAAGACAGGCCCTTCACTTTTGGCGAAATCAGTGGCAAGGCCAAACCATGATGGCCATTGGTCTTCAAGACCCCGTGCTGGGAGAACCAGTGATGCGTGAACTGCAGCAAAACATCAAAGCTTGCCCAGCACCCATTCTGTTGCCGCAGGCCGGGCATTTTGTGCAAGAGCACGGGCAATCCATTGCTGAATCAGCTGTCACGTATTTCAAAATAAACCCATCATGAGTCATATTTATATATTTTCTCCCTCCAGTGCAGTGCGTGACAAGACTGCTTTTAAGCGCGGCATCAAACGTCTTGAAGCTCTGGGTCATGAAGTCCAAATTGACC
>CAIODE010000394.1 GCA_903856875.1 uncultured Burkholderiales bacterium | reverse complement strand
CAAAAAGTAGGCCCTAAAACTGCAGTCAAACTTTTGCTTGAATATGGCTCGCTCGACAAGCTGATGCTCAATGCCGATCAAGTCAAAGGTGTGGTGGGTGAGAATCTTCGCAAGGCGGTCGATTGGTTGCCAACGGGCCGCCAGCTCCTGAAAATTCGCACCGATTGCGATTTGAAGGCCTACGTGCCCGAGCTGCCCTCACTGGAAACCATTCGGTTGGCGCCGCCCAACGAGGCCAACTTGTTGGCCTTCTATGAAAAGTACGGGTTTAAGGGTTTGGTCAGAAGCCGAGGCGAAGGCGCCCCTGCCAAACCTGCATTCGTGCCCATGGACGATTTGTTTGCCGAGCCAGAACCGGTGGTCACGGTCACTGGCGACAAACACTATGAAACCATATTGACTTGGGCGCAGTTTGACGCTTGGTTGCCTAGGTTGGAGGCGGCAGATTGTGTGGCCATTGACACCGAGACCACATCGCTCGATGCCATGCGCGCCGATTTGGTGGGCATCAGCTGGAGTGTGAAACCTGGTGAGGCGGCTTATCTGCCATTGCGACATGCAGGCCCTGATGCGCCCGTACAGTTACCCTTGCAGGAAGTTCTGGCCAAGCTTAAGCCGTGGCTTGAAAATTCACTCAAACTGAAAGTAGGCCAACACATTAAATACGACCGGCATGTGTTTGCCAATCAAGGCATTGAGGTGCGAGGCTATGCGCATGACACCATGCTGCAAAGTTATGTGTTGGAAGTTCACAAGCTGCACAACCTGACCAGTTTGGCATTGCGACATGTTGGCCGCACCGGTTTGACTTACGAAGACATGTGCGGCAAAGGTGTGCATCAAATTTCGTTTGCACAGGTGGATGTCGACAAGGCTTCTGAGTATTCTTGTGAGGATTCTGACCAGTGTTTGGATGTGCATGGTGTGCTGTGGCCACGCATTCAAGCCGATGCCAAATTGCGTGCCATCTACGACATCGAAATTGCGACCAGCGAAGCCTTGTTTCGCATTGAGCGCAATGGTGTGCTGATTGATGGCCCCACACTGGCGGCACAAAGCCAAGCTTTGGGCCAACGCATTTTGCAGCTAGAAACTGAAGCTTATGAAATTGCAGGCCAACCCTTCAACTTGAGCAGCCCCAAACAACTTGGTGAAATCTTTTTTGACAAGCTGGGTTTGCCAGTCATTAAGAAAACCGCCACGGGTGCGCGCAGTACGGATGAAGAAGTGCTGGAAAAACTGGCAGAAGACTACCCCTTGCCCGCACGCATTTTGGAGCATCGCAGTTTGTCCAAATTGAAGGGCACCTACACCGACAAGTTGGCGCAAATGGCTTTGCCTAGAACGGGCCGGGTGCATACGCATTACGCACAAGCCGTTGCAGTCACGGGTCGTTTGTCTAGCAACGACCCCAATTTGCAAAACATTCCGATTCGTACGGCCGAAGGGCGTAAAGTTCGCGAGGCTTTTGTGGCGCCTGCCGGCAGTTTGATTGCCAGTGCCGATTACTCCCAAATTGAGTTACGCATCATGGCGCATTTGAGTGGTGACGAGGCTTTGCTCAAGGCCTTTCACCAAGGCTTGGATGTGCACAAAGCCACTGCGGCCGAAGTGTTTGGTTTAACACCTGATCAAGTCTCTAGTGAGCAACGCCGCTATGCCAAAACCATCAACTTTGGTTTGATTTACGGCATGAGTGCGTTTGGTTTGGCCAAGGCCTTGGGCATTGACAATGGCGCTGCCAAAAATTACATCGAACGTTACTTCCAACGCTTTGCAGGTGTGAAGCGTTACATGGACGAAACGCGCGAGCAAGCCAAATCGCAAGGTTATGTTGAAACCGTGTTTGGCCGCAGGTTGTATTTGCCGGAAATCAATTCACCCAACGGCCCTCGTCGCGCGGGTGCTGAGCGCGCTGCCATCAATGCGCCAATGCAGGGCACTGCAGCCGATTTGATCAAGCTTTCCATGATGGCTGTGCAAGCAGGCATTGACCGAGAACAACGCAAAACCAAAGTGATCATGCAGGTGCACGATGAATTGGTTTTTGAAGTACCTGAAGCTGAAGTAGAGTGGCTCAAGGTGGCTGTGCCGAAATGGATGGCTGAAGTGGCCGTACTCAAAGTGCCATTGTTGGCAGAAGTGGGTGTGGGATTGAATTGGGATCAGGCGCATTGACATTGCGTCTAGGGCTAACTTGAATTTGTGGACAGCATGAACGCCATTGAAAAGTTCAAGGCCGCTCTCAGCGGTTCCGAAATCCAAGTGTTGCATCAGTGCTTGACGCAGGCGATGCAGCCCTTGCCGGAAGATGCAGTCCCTTGGTATTTGGGGGGTTCGCAAGCCGCCACTGGGCACCTGAAACCTGCGCACGCCAAAGTCCTGCAAAACTTAGGCAGCCATTGGGCCCACATTCCTCTGGGTTTGCATTGGGATACGCCAGAGAGAACGCATGCCTCTCGCAGTCAAGCTTTGGCCGAGTGTGCCAAGCAACTGCATGACTTGGGGTGTGTCACGGGTTGGCGCAATGAAAAATTCAGCTACTGGGAAGACCATGTGATTGGTGTTGGGCCGCAGTGTTTAGAACCTAGCTCTCAATTGCCCGCAGCTTTTGAAATGGAAAGATCAGCTTTTAGGTTTTTTGGCTTGCGCAGTCATGCTGTGCATGTGAATGGTTTCACAAATGAAGGGCATTTGTGGTGTGGCCGCCGCGCTCTAACCAAACCCACCGATCCGGGCATGCTGGACAACTTAGCAGCTGGCGGTTTACCAGTGGGTGAGTCGCTTCAAACTTGTGGCGTGAGAGAAATGCAGGAAGAGGCTGGCATTGCTGAAGACTTGGCTTTGAGCGCGGTCTCTCATGGCAAAGTCAGTACCTGCAGGTCAGTGGCCAACGGCTGGCACCATGAAACTTTGTGGGTTTACAACCTGCTTGTGCCGCCTGAAGTGACGCCCATCAACCAGGACGGTGAGGTGAGCGAATTGACTTGTCTTTCACCTAAGCAAGTTTTAGAGGCCATTGCTAGCAATGCTTTTACCGTGGACGCAGCCTGTGTCATTGCACAAGCTGTTTTGAACTAGATGGAAGCCGGTCTGTATCAATTTTCAGTCGTGTTTGTGGGTTATTTTGTTTTGGGAATTGCAGGGTTTGGCTCTGCCTTGATCATTGTTCCCTTGTTGGCTTGGGATTGGCCACTCGCTGTGGTGGTGCCCTTGGTGCTGCTGATTGATGTACCCGCAGCCATCTTGCACACGGGTTTGAATTTCCGGCAAGTGATGTGGAAAGAGTTACCGCCATTGCTGCCTTCAGTCATTGTTGGCGCATTAGCGGGCATTGTGTTCATGCGCATTACTCAGGGTGATGGTTTGCTACTAGGCTTAGGGCTCTATGTCATCTACATTGGTTGGCGAGGTCTCAAGGGCGCTGCTGTGGCGGTGCAACTCAGGCCATCGATGCTGCACTTCGCTGGCTTCATGATGGGGCTTGTTGAAACCATGTTTGGCACAGCAGGCCCCGTCGTCATGTCCTGGCTTTCGCAGCGCTTGGCAGATCCATTTTTAATCAGGGCCACCATGCCCATGACCATCATTGGCCTGTCTTCCATTGCGTTGTGCATGGTGGGTGTGGCAGGGGGCTTGAGCGATATCGCACTTTGGAAATGCTTGATGCTGTTACTGCCGTTTGCCATGGCAGGTGTTTGGTTGGGACATCAGTTGGCACTTCGAATTCAAGCGGCCTTTCTCAAGCCTTTCATCTACAGTTTTTTATGTCTCAGCGGCATTGTGCTGTGTGCCAGAGCCTTGAGAGGCCTCGAATTTTAGGCGCTATGTATGGGTCGAAAATTGCAAGTCAAAATCGTTGTGGCCTCAGTGCGTTGATATTCTTAGACAAGGTATGTCCGCCCGCTATTTCAGCCACCAAACGGCCTGTAATGCCTGCCAAGGTAAGTCCGAGGTGACCATGGCCAAAGGCATAAATGATTCTTTTGTTGTGAGGTGATTGACCAATGACAGGCAAAGAATCGGGCATAGAAGGACGATGTCCTAGCCACGTGTCACCACTGGGGCCTAAGCCTTGAACCAATTGCCGAGTGACTTTTTCGATGACTTCAATTCGTTTGAGGTTTGGTGCGGCACCCAACCCGCCCAAGTCAACAGTTCCGGCTGCACGAATGCCATCCATCATGGGCGTTATGTAAAAGCCATGTTCAGGGTAGCAAGTAGGCGTTGTCAATAATTTTCCAGAGTTTGGAAACATCACGTGGTAGCCACGCTCAGTGTTCAAGAGAACGTGATCTTTGGGGTGCAATATTTTTTTTGACCATGCGCCCGCAGCCACAACCACTTGGTCTGCTCGCTCGCTGAGCATGCCATGACTACTGAGCTGGACATGGTTGTCGTCAAGCACAATTTCATCAACGTGCTGACGAACAAATTGTCCACCTCGGTGAAGAATGCTCTTTGCCAAATTCTTCATGTAAACATGTGGGCTTTCTAAGCTGTATGCGTCTAAAAACAAGACACCTTTGTGATAAACGGGTGTGAGATGAGGCTCTCTTTCATAAATTTGAGCAGCATCTAGTGTTTCCATGCGAACGCCCTGACTTGCCCGCAATTGAAGTCCGTATTCAGCCTGCTGGTATTTTTCTTCAGATTTATAAAGATAAAGACACTCGCGATTGCGAATTAAATTTCGACTGCCACTTTCCTGAAGCAAAGGTGCAATGCCAGCTTCTGCCAACCGCAAGAGCTCCGCCAGTTCATTCACAATTTCTAGGACCCGGTCAGACTTGCTAGAGCGGATGAACTGCAAAAGCCAAGGTATCAATTCTGGAAAGTTGCGCCATTGAATGGAAAGATGTGCAAGTGGGTTGGCCAACATGCTAGGCACATCTTTCAAAATGCCAGGCATGGCGACGGGTGTGACAGCACCATAGGCAATGGAACAGGCATTGCCAAAACTGCATGCGCTTCGGTAATCAATGCCTTCAAGTGGGGGATTGGGGTCAAACACAGTGACTCGGTGGCCAGTCTTTAAAAGCCACAGTGCACATGAAAGTCCCACAGCGCCAGATCCAACTACCAAAACATGAAGTGAGCCCCGCGGCGACACAAGCGGCAAATCGGCAAGGGGCTTAGAAAATTGCATGACAGTTTTTTTGGCGGCAATGATGATTGACTTTTAAAAACTGTCTAGCCACCTGTAGTAGCGAATGGAAGGCGCTAAAAACCAAGGATTGCCTGTGTAAAAAGGGCGAGTCTGGAATGGCAATCCGTCTAGGGCCGTGTTGCCTTCTTTCAAGCCCAATACTTGCTGTCCAATTCTCATGCCAAAGTAGCTTGAAGTTCCTACGCCAGCGCCGCAATAGCCCATGGCGTAATGCATGCCGTCATGAATCCCTGTGTGCATGAGTTCATCAAATGTGTAAGCCACAAAACCGCACCAAGAATGGCTGATGGCCACATTTTTCAGCTCTGGAAATATTTCAGCCATGTCGTGGTGAAGTTTGGGGCCACTCACCCGAGGATCTGTTTCTTGATGTGAGACTCTGCCGCCAAATAAAATGCGAGTTCGATCGGGAGAAGAACGGTAGTAATAAACAACGCGTCGTGTATCGCTCACAATTCGATCTTTGGGGATCAGTCTGTCCATCATGCCGGGCGGTAAAGCCTCTGTGGCAATCATGTAACTACCGATGGGAATCACGCGTCGTTGAAGCCATGGAGTGAGCTTCCCTGTGTAGCCGTTGGTTGCAATGACAACATTTTTCGCTTTGATGATACCTCTGGGTGTTTGAATGTGAAATTCATTGCCTATTTTTTGAATGTTCAACGCAGGACATCT
>CAIODE010000393.1 GCA_903856875.1 uncultured Burkholderiales bacterium | reverse complement strand
GGATTTGGGCTTGCCCAAAATGCACGGCTTAGAGGTTTTGAAAAAGCTTCGTTCAAGGGGTTCCACGCTACCCGTTTTAATTCTCACTGCGGCCGACAGCGTGGAAGAGCGCGTCAAAGGTTTGGACTACGGCGCAGACGATTACATGGCCAAGCCCTTTAGCTTGCAAGAACTGGAAGCGCGTGTGCGTGCACTGACACGCCGAGGCATGGGCGGGGCCAGCTCACAAATCAAACATGGGCCATTGATCTATGACCAATCAGGTCGTGTGGCCACCATTGACGGCAAGATGGTCGAGTTGTCGGCGCGTGAGTTGGGCTTGCTAGAAGTCTTGCTGCAGCGCGCAGGGCGCTTGGTCAGCAAAGACCAGTTGGTCGAGCGATTGTGCGAGTGGGGCGAAGAGGTGAGTAACAACGCTATCGAGGTTTACATCCATCGCTTGCGCAAGAAAATTGAAAAGGGTCCTATTCGCATTGCAACCGTGCGGGGACTGGGTTATTGCCTTGAAAAAATTCCAGGATAACGGTGCCGTGAACACCGTGGGTGAATGAGCCGTAAAAATTGGCAAGTGTCTTTTTTTCGCCGCGAGCAACGCTCGTTGTTTGGCGAAATTTTGGATTGGATGCTCACACCACTTCTGTTGTTGTGGCCGGTGAGTTTGGCGCTCACTTGGTTGGTGGCGCAGGGGCTTGCCAACAAACCCTTTGATCGAGCCTTGGTCTACAACGTCCAAGCGCTAGCGCAGTTGGTCAAGTTAAGTCCTGATCAACAACGCATTCAATTTAACCTACCCCAACCTGCCAGCGAATTGCTGCGCGCCGATGATGCTGACTTGGTTTACTACCAAGTGATTGGCCCCAAAGGTGAGTTGCTAGGGGGCGACAGAGATTTGCCGCAACCTCAAGACGAGGAAAAGCTAGGCAGCTACGATGTCAAAATTCGCGACGATGAAATGCGCAGCCTCGAGGTTCGGGTGGCCTACACCTGGGTTCAGTTAACTTCTGAAAAATCGACCTCAGGATTAGGCTCAGTCCTCGTTCAAGTTGCTGAAACCCGAGAGAAAAGATCTGTCTTGGCCACGGAAATTATCAAAGGGGTGATGCTGCCTCAGTTTGCAATTTTGCCTTTGGCTGTTTTGCTGGTTTGGCTGGCCTTGGTCCGTGGCATCAAGCCGCTGTCGGAATTGGAAGAGCGCATACGCGCTAGAAAATCCGATGACTTGAGTCCGCTGGATGAAAAAGCAGTGCCCTTGGAAGTGGCGCCCTTGGTGTCCTCCGTCAATGATTTGTTGCGCCGTTTGAAGGATTCAATTGGGACGCAAAAAAGATTTTTAGCCGACGCCGCCCACCAGTTGAAAACACCGCTGGCTGGTTTGCGCATGCAAGCTGACTTGGCGCAAAGAAAAGATGCTGGTGAAGAAGAATTAAAACAGTCGCTTCAACAAATTGGCCGTGCAAGTGTGCAAGCCACGCACACCGTGAATCAACTGTTGTCGTTGGCTCGCGCAGAAGGCGCTGGCGCCATTGATTTGCAATCGTGTGACATGGCGGCCTTGATCAGCGAGGTCCTCAATGACTCATTGCCACACGCCATGGACAAGGGGCTTGACCTGGGTTATGACGGCGTTGACACCGAAGAAAAACGTCGCTTTGTGACCGTGCAAGGCAACCCCACGCTGCTCAAAGAGATGATTCGAAACTTGGTTGACAACGCCATTCATTACACCCCCAGCACGGAAGAGCGAATGGGCGTGATCACGGTGCGCTTGCTGGTGGACCCCTACAGCCAAGCCTTGGCCGTTCAAGTGGAAGACAACGGACCGGGCATCGCTGCAGCTGAAAGAGAACGCGTGTTTGAACCCTTTTACCGTGCCTTGGGAAGCAATGTGGATGGCTCTGGTTTGGGCTTGCCAATTGTGCGAGAAATTGCACAACGCCATGGTGCTACCGTGACGGTTGAGCTGGCGCACCCCGGACAGACGCCACCAGGCGCTTGTTTCACCATTCGTTTTTCGCGCTAGCTGTTTGCAAACAGCTTTCAGCTTTTGAACAAGTTCAATTGAAGCCGTTCACGTTCGATGACTTCACGGACGGCCTTGTCAGCTGAGACCCTTTGAACGTGTGCCCACAACAAAGCGTAAGAGCTTGGGTCGATGCCAGCCATAGATCCCCATCGGGTGAGCGTGAGCGCATAGGCGTCCAAGGGTCCGAGTTGAGCGCCCGACAACCAAGCAGAGGGCGTAGACGCGTGTACCAAACTTTCTAATTCAGACAACAAAGCTTTGTAAGTCTGCGTGTTGAATGCTTTCAAGTTGGCTTGAACGTCCGCTTGGTCGCTGAATTTTTGCGGCATGAAGATGTGCGTGAAGGTGGGGTGAACTGTGTTGTTCATCCAGGCCAAAGTTTCGATGGCCTTGGCCCGAGCCATGGGCGATGTGGGTAAAAAATGCGCTTCAGGAAATTTTTGATCGAGGTGCAAAACGATGGCCAAAATTTGCGCAATCACCTGGCCATCGTCGACCAGCACCGGGACTTGGCCGCGAGGATTGATGGCCCTGTAGTCGCCCTCGTGTTGCTCACCTTTGTGCAACTTGACCATGATGGGTTCGAAATCGGCACCTGCCCGTTGCAGCATGCAATGCGGCACAAATGAACAAGCACCAGGTGCAAAATAAAGTTTCAAGCTCATGAAATTTTCCTTGTGATGACCACGTTGTCGGGTTGGCGTTTCATTTTGGCCGAACACTCACTTCTGCGCTACTGACACCAACCCGACCTTGTGGCGTGTCAATTTGCAAGGCGCCCTGGCCGTCAACGCCTGCGCACAAACCCTCTAAGCCATCGCTGCTTGTGATGTTCAGACCGCGAAGTGCGTCTCGTGCATTGAATCGTGCTTGCAAGGGGCTGAATCCGTTCGTCTCAAAATATTTCAAAGCATCAAGCAAGGGCTTGACAACGCGCTCTAAAGCCAAGGGCGCGCTGGCCCCTTGCCACAACTCAGAGAGGGCCGCAGCGGGCGTTCTAAGGTCTTTGTTGGCGGGCAGTTCGATGTTCAGGCCTACGCCGATCACGGCATAGCTTTGACCGCCTTGACTGGCAGCTTCAATCAAGATGCCGCCGAGCTTTCTTTGATGCCACCACAAGTCATTGGGCCATTTGAGTTGGATGTCCTCGCCCAGCGACTCGGCCAAACTGAGTCCGACGGCCAGGGAAAGACCAGACCAATTGTGGGGTTGGCAGGGTAAGCCGATCGAAAAAGTGAGTGCATGTCCTGGCTCGCCTAACCAAGAGCGTCCTTGACGCCCTCTTCCTGCCGATTGGCGCTCTGCAAGCAACAGAATAGGATCGTAGCGGCCTTGTCGTGCGCGCCGCATCAACTCGCTGTTGCTGGAGTCGATCTCGGGCAGGATCTCGATGCTGAACCCTGGCCATTGGGGTACCACGGACTGCCAGATGGCTTGCGCGGGCCAGCGTTGAAGGGGAGCCCCAGTGTTCAAGGTCACCTCAATTCAGTTCAGTGCCAATCAGGCCGCTTTTTTCTTGACCCACTTCAGCTCTTTTTTGAGCTTCTTGATTTTCTTTTCAATCTTTTTGATTTGACTGGGAATTTTAGGTGTGGCGGGACGGCGTTTGGGAGCCAGCAATGTTTTGCGGCAATTGGCACTGCCACACCAGCAAGGGTACTCTGCCTTGAGCTTTGGCGTGTAAGGCTCGTCAATGATCAGGCCATAGTCGTAATTGAGCTCTTCACCCGCCTTGATGTTGCGCAGGGCTTTGATGAAGATGCGGTCGTTCTCTTCATCGGCTTCGCAATTGGGGTTGCAGCTGTGATTGATCCACCGCGATGAGTTGCCGCCGTGCAGCGCGTCGATCACTTTGTCTTCGTTCACATGGAAATAAAAAGTGTGATTGGGGTCGGAGGGGTCGTGCGGGTGGCGGTCTTGCGCTTCATCCCAGCTGATCACTTCGCCCACATATTCGTACAAGGTCTCACCTTCTGCGATGTCAAGCAGGGCAAAGACGCCTTTGCCGTGGACGCCAGAGCGGCGCACCTGGACCCGACGGCCTGCAGCAGGCAAAGCCGATGATTTAGCATGGGGCTTGTAGGCGGACTTTAAAGTTGATTTTGTCAACGTGAGATTTTTTTTGACCACGGCGTGAAAAATTTGTTATTGTGAAAACATGTGGGCGCGCGTGTGCGCGTGCCCGTGTGTGTACACGTGCGCATGCGCGCACGCGAGACCGGATTGTATGAGATGAAAACATTGGTAATTGCAGAGAAGCCTTCAGTGGCTCAAGACATCGTGCGTGCTTTGACGCCGATAGCAGGTAAATTTGAGAAACACGAGGACCATTTTGAGAGTGAAACCTACGTGGTGACCAGCGCCGTGGGCCACTTGGTGGAAATTCAGGCGCCGGAGAAATTTGACGTGAAACGCGGCAAGTGGAGCTTTGCCCATTTGCCCGTCATTCCACCTTACTTCGACTTAAAGCCGGTGGATAAAACCAAAACGCGCTTGAACGCGGTGGTCAAACAGGCCAAGCGCAAAGACGTGAGCGCCTTGATCAATGCCTGTGATGCGGGCCGAGAAGGTGAGCTGATATTCCGTTTGATTGAGCAATATGCAGGCTCGCAGAAGGCCGGGCAGACCGTTCCGTTGGGCAAGCCCGTGCAGCGCCTGTGGCTGCAGAGCATGACGCCGCAAGCCATTCGCGACGGTTTTGACAAGCTGCGCTCCAACCAACAGATGCAAGGCCTGGCAGATGCAGCCCGCAGCCGTTCTGAAGCCGATTGGCTGGTGGGCATCAATGGCACCCGTGCCATGACTGCTTTCAACTCGCGCGATGGCGGCTTCTTTTTAACCACGGTGGGCCGCGTACAAACGCCTACCTTGGCAGTGGTGGTGGTGCGCGAAGAGCAAATTCGCAAGTTCATTAGCCGCGACTATTGGGAAGTGCACGCGCAGTTTGATGCAGCGGCAGGCACCTACCCTGGCAAGTGGTTCAACACGGCTTGGAAAAAAGACGCTGAAGATGTCGAGAAAAAAGCCGATCGTGTTTGGACTGCAGCAGAAGCCGATGCCATTGTGAAGGCAGTCAAAGGCGCCAAAGCCAAAGTGACAGAAGAGGCCAAGCCCACCACGCAGGCCAGCCCGCTGCTGTTTGATTTGACGTCTTTGCAGCGCGAAGCCAACGGTAAATTTGGTTTCTCTGCCAAAACCACCTTGTCGCTGGCGCAGTCTTTGTACGAGCGTCACAAAGCCCTCACCTACCCGCGTACCGACTCACGCGCCTTGCCTGAAGATTACCTGCCTGTGGCCAAGGACACCTTCAACATGTTGGCCGACAGCGGCATGAAGCATTTGGCCCCGCATGCTTTGACCGCGCTGAATAACAACTACGTGCGCAAACTGCCGCGTGTGTTTGACAACAAAAAAGTCTCGGATCACTTTGCGATCATTCCCACCTTGCAGGCCCCTTCTGGCTTGTCTGACGCGGAACAGAAACTGTACGACTTGGTGGTGCGCCGCTTCATGGCGGTGTTTTTTCCAAGTGCCGAGTACATGGTCACCACCCGCATCAGCACCGCCGCCGGCCACAGTTTCAAAACCGAGGGCAAAGTCTTGGTCAAGCCCGGTTGGTTGGCCATCTATGGCAAAGAAGCGGCCGATGAGGTGGACGATGCCAAAGAAGGCGACAAAGGTCAAAACTTGGTGGCTGTTGCGCCAGGTGAGCAAGTGGGTGTGGGTTCAGTCGAAAGCAAACCCCTCAAAACACGTCCGCCAGCACGTTATTCAGAAGCTACTTTGCTGGGCGCCATGGAAGGCGCAGGCAAAATGGTGGACGACGATGAACTGCGTGAAGCCATGCAAGAAAAAGGCTTGGGCACGCCAGCCACGCGCGCAGCCATCATCGAGGGCTTGATCAATGAGAAATACATTTTGCGCGATGGCCGCGAAATGATTCCAACCGCCAAAGCGTTTCAACTCATGACCCTGTTGCGTGGCTTGGGCGTGGAAGAATTGTCCAAGCCCGAACTCACGGGCGAATGGGAATACAAGCTTTCGCAAATGGAGCATGGCAAGTTAAGCCGCGAAGACTTCATGCAACAAATTGCCGACATGACGGAGCACATCGTCAAGAAGGCCAAAGAGTACGATCGGGACACCATTCCGGGTGACTACGCCACCTTGAGCACGCCATGTCCAACTTGCGGCGGCATTGTGAAAGAGAACTACCGCCGCTATGCCTGCGTGGGCAAAGACGCTGCGGCAGACGATACAGCTGCAACGGGTTGTGGTTTTTCTTTTGGCAAAACACCCGCGGGCCGCACCTTTGAGCAAGCCGAAGTTGAGCAGTTCTTGCGCGATAAAAAGATTGGGCCTTTGGAAGGTTTCCGTTCTAAAGCCGGTTGGCCATTCACTTCTGAAATTGCGCTGAAGTACAACGAAGAAGAGAAAAACTGGAAGCTCGAGTTTGATTTTGGCAACGACAAAAAGAACGAAGAGACTGGCGAGATCGTTGATTTTGCAGGCAGTGAATCATTGGGTGTCTGCCCCAAATGTGGCGGCGCTGTGCATGAGCACGGCAGCAATTACGTGTGTGAAAAATCTGTGCCCACTGAAGGCCAACCCACACCCACTTGCAATTTCAAAAGCGGCAAAATTGTCTTGCAACAAGTGGTCGAGCGTGAGCAGATTGCCAAGTTGTTGAGCGCCGGCAAAACAGACTTGTTAGAAAAGTTTGTGAGCAATCGCACGCGCCGTGCTTTCAAGGCCTTCTTGGCTTGGAACGCAGAAGAAGACAAGGTGGTGTTTGAGTTTGAGCCCCGCAAGAGCAAGTTTCCACCGCGTAAAACACCTGCAAAGTTTGTGGCTGGCGCTAAAACGGCTGCAGGCAAAACGGCTGGAGGTAAAGCGGCCGCCAAATCTGCCAAAGCACCGGCCAAGAAAGCCGCTGCCAAGAAAACTGCCGCTGCCAAAACGCCGCGCAAAGCTGCTGTGGGCACCCTCACGCCCAGCGCCGATTTGGCTGCCGTGATTGGCACCGACAAAGTAGCGCGTACAGAAGTGGTGAAGAAATTGTGGAACTACATCAAGGCGCAAGGCTTGCAAGACCCGACCAACAAGCGCGCCATCAATGCCGATGCCAAACTCAAGCCGGTGTTTGGCAAAGACCAAATCACGATGTTTGAATTGGCGGGCTTAATTGGCAAGCACTTAAGTTGACTCTTTGCGTCGAGTGACATCGACACAAGTTTTTATCAGGCGAAAAAAAGCCCAGCCAGAAATGGTTGGGCTTTTTGCATTCACGCCCAAGCGTGATGCGTGAGTGCATTACTTAGAAATGACGCGAACCATTTCCAAGCATTTGTTGGAGTAGCCCCACTCGTTGTCATACCAGCTGACAATTTTCACGAAGGTGCTGTCCAGTGCCAAACCTGCATCAGCGTCAAACACGCTGGTGCAAGGCTCGCCGCGGAAATCACTGGCCACCACTTTGTCTTCGGTGTAGCCCAATACGCCTTTCAAAGCGCCTTGTGATTGGGCTTTCATCTCTGCGCAAATTTCTGCGTAGGTGGCTTCTGAGTTCAACTCAACAGTGAGGTCAACCACGGACACATCAGAAGTGGGCACGCGGAAAGACATGCCGGTGAGCTTTTTGTTCAACGCAGGAATGACCACACCCACAGCCTTGGCAGCACCCGTGCTGGAAGGAATGATGTTTTCTAAAATACCGCGGCCGCCGCGCCAGTCTTTGTTGCTAGGGCCGTCCACTGTTTTCTGAGTGGCCGTGGCGGCGTGAACGGTGGTCATCAAACCGCGCTTGATACCCCACTTGTCGTTCAACACTTTGGCCACAGGCGCCAAGCAGTTGGTGGTGCAAGAGGCGTTGGACACAATGGCTTGGCCTGCATATGTTTTGTCATTCACACCAAACACAAACATAGGTGTGTCGTCTTTGGAAGGTGCTGACATCAAGACTTTTTTAGCGCCAGCAGCCAAGTGTTTTTCGGCAGATGCTTTGTCCAAGAACAAGCCAGTGGCTTCAATCACAATGTCAGCGCCGACTTCGTTCCACTTCAGGGCAGAAGGATCGCGCTCTTGGGTCAAACGGATTTTGCGGCCGTTCACAATCAAGTCATTGCCTTGCACAGACACCTCGCCTTTGAAGCGGCCGTGCACGCTGTCGTACTTCAACATGTAAGCCAAGTAGTCGGGCTCGAGCAAATCGTTGATGCCGACCACTTCGATGTCAGAAAAATTTTGTACGGCCGCGCGAAACACCATGCGGCCGATTCGGCCGAAACCGTTGATACCTACTTTGATCGCCATGATCGATTTCCTTTGAAGTTAATTTTGAATTTGTTTCAAGTGCAGAGAATTATTTTTTCTGCAATGCTGCTTGAACGGTCTCGGCCACGTTCTCTGCTGTGAAACCAAAGTGTTTGAAGAGCACGGGTGCAGGTGCTGACTCGCCATAGGTGTCGATACCGACAACCGCTGCCACGCCATATTTCCACCAGCCATCGGTGCTGCCCATCTCAACCGCCACACGTGGCAAGCCTGCAGGCAAGACTTCAGATTTGTAACTGCTGGTTTGGCGATCGAAGGTGGTGGTGCTTGGCATGGACACCACGCGCACGCCAATTTTCTTCGCGGCTAGCAACTCTTGGGCTTTCAAAGCCAGCTGAACTTCAGAGCCGGTGGCAATGATCACGGCTTTGGTTTTCTTGATGCCAACGCGCGAGGCTTCAGCCAACACATAAGCGCCGCGACTGATCTCGCCCAAATCTGATTTGGGTGAGTAAGGCAAATTTTGACGTGACAACAACAAGGCGGTGGGGCGGTCTTTGTTTTCCAAAGCCACGGCCCAAGCCACAGTGGTTTCTGCCGTATCAGCAGGACGCCATACATCAAGACCAGGAATCAAACGCAAGCTGGCTGCGTGTTCAATGGACTGGTGTGTGGGGCCATCTTCGCCAAGACCAATGGAGTCGTGTGTGAACACATGGATCACACGTTGCTTCATGAGCGCTGCCATGCGAATGGCGTTGCGTGAGTAATCGCTGAACGTCAGGAAAGTGCCGCCATAAGGAATGAAGCCGCCGTGCAAAGTGACGCCGTTCATGATGGCGGCCATGCCAAATTCGCGTACACCGTAGTTGATGTGACGACCCATTTGGCCTTTTTCGTTCTTCACCACGTCGCCTGCCAAGTTGATGCGCAATGCGGGTGTGGAAGATGTGTTGGTGAGGTTAGAGCCTGTGAGGTCGGCAGAGCCGCCCAGCATTTCAGGCAAGGCCGCTGTGAAAGCTTCCAAAGCCAATTGGCTGGCTTTTCGGCTGGCCACGGTTTCGGCTTTGGTGTGCGCTGAAATGACGGCGTCCACAGCGGTTTGCGCAAAGCTCTTGGGCAAATCGCCCTTCATGCGGCGCACAAATTCTTTGGCCAAGGTGGGGTGTGCAGCTTTGTAGGCGGCGAAGGCTTTGTTCCATTCGGCTTCGCGTGCTGCACCACTTTGCTTGGCATCCCAGTGGGCGTAAACATCTTTGGGAATCACGAAAGGTTCATGCGCCCAACCTAAAGCTGCGCGTGTGAGTTTGATTTCTTCTGCGCCCAAAGGCTCACCATGCGCTTTGGAGGTGTTGGCCCGGTTAGGGCTGCCTTTGCCGATGGCCGTTTTGCAAACGATGAGTGTGGGTTTGTCAGGGCTGTTCTTCGCATCTGCAATGGCTTTGGCCACTGCGGCAGCATCGTGGCCATCAACAGCATCGATCACGTTCCAGCCATAAGCGGCAAAACGCTGCGGTGTGTTGTCAATGAACCAAGGGGCCACTTGGCCATCAATGGAGATGCCGTTGTCGTCGTACATGGCAATCAGCTTGTTAAGCTTCCATGCGCCCGCCAATGCGCAGGCTTCGTGGCTGATGCCTTCCATCAAACAACCATCGCCCATGAACACATAGGTATGGTGATCAACGATGTGGTGACCGGGCTGGTTAAATTCTGTTGCCAACAATTTTTCTGCCAAGGCCATGCCCACTGCATTGGTGATGCCTTGACCCAATGGGCCGGTGGTGGTTTCAACGCCGGGTGTGATGCCCACTTCGGGGTGGCCCGCGGTTTTGCTGTGCAACTGACGAAAGTTTTTCAACTCCGTCATGGGCAAGGGATAGCCTGTGAGGTGCAGCAATGCATAAATGATCATGGAGCCGTGGCCATTGGACAAAACAAAGCGATCGCGGTTGGCCCAATGCGGGTTTTTTGGGTTGTGCTGCAAGTGCTCGCCCCATAAAGCCACGGCCATGTCGGCCATGCCCATCGGCGCGCCTGGGTGTCCCGAATTGGCTTGTTGAACAGCGTCCATGGCCAGGGCACGGATTGCGTTGGCCATTTGTTGAGCTGCGGGTTGGGTGATTGCCATGGGGGCTCCAAAAAAATAGTCGGGTGAAATTGACATCGAAGCCCGATATTTTACTGCCCATGAGCTTGCGCAAGCCCTACAGCGTGGCAACATAGCGGCATGCGTTTGAACACCGAGGAATCAAATTTAGAAGCCGATGCACATCAGCACTGGGTGCGCACCTCGCCTGTGGGCTTGGCCAGCGCCATGGTTTTGGCTGCTGGCCGCGGTGAACGCATGCGCCCCTTAACCGATACCACGCCCAAACCGATGCTGGCAGTGCACGGAAAACCATTGATGCAGTGGCACCTGGAAGCTTTGGCCAAGGCTGGCCACCATGACCAATTGATCAACACGGCATGGCTTGGCCCCCAAATTGAGGCGCATTTTGGTTTGAATCCCGATTTGCCAAATGGCGCCAGGCTACGTTTGCGCTACTCGCATGAGGGCAAAGAGTTTGGTTATGCCCTCGAAACGGCGGGCGGTATCGTGCGCGCACTGCCCTTCTTGGCGCCCGTTTTTTGGGTGGTGGCTGGCGACATTTATGCGCCCCAATTTGATTTTTCATCGCCTGCTGCAGACGAGTTTGTTCGCAGTGACAAATTGGCCCACATTTGGATGGTCCCCAATCCCGCACACAATCCAAAAGGAGATTTTGGGCTGTCTTCTGAGGGCTTGGCTTTGAACTTACCCAAAACGGCCACTTTGTTCACTTTCAGCACATTGGCCTTGTACAAAAAAGAGTTCTTCGCCACCGCATGGACAGGCATGCCAGAAGGCAATCCACAAGGCAAAGCTGCGCCTTTGGCCCCTTTGTTGCGAGCGG
>CAIODE010000392.1 GCA_903856875.1 uncultured Burkholderiales bacterium | reverse complement strand
GCTTCATGTCTTTTTTCAACCCGACGAGCCCTATTCTCAACTCTTGGCGCAAGCTTTGCCAAAGTTGCAATCGAGGTATGCCGTTTCTGTTTTGCGCCACGTGGTGTCAGAGCCCGACGACTCAGCAGCCCCTGAGCGTGAAAAATTAAAAGCTTATAGCCAAATTGACGCAAAGAGATTGGCCGACCACTACGGCTTGGAGTTTCCTGCTCCCTTTGACAAATCATCCAACTCAGAAACGTCTTTGCAAGAAGCACATCGGCTTCGAAAAAAATGGGGTCATTATTTAAGCGGCGTGATTTATTACGAAGGCGAGTGGTATTGGGGCATTGATCGCTTGCATCATCTCGAATCTCGTTTGAATGATTTGGGCTTGTCCACTCAAGCACAATCAATCGGACTTCACAAAGCAAAACCACTTTTCTTCACACCGCAATATCAACCTGTTGCGCACGTTCCAGAGGGCACCGACATTGATTTTTATTTTTCATTTCGAAGCCCCTACTCCGCCATCAGTGCAGCCCAGGTTTTCAAGTGGGCCAAAGAGAATGGCGTGCAAGTGAACTTGAAATATGTCTTGCCCATGGTCATGCGAGGTTTACCCGTTCCGGCTGAAAAAAGCAGATACATCAGCCTTGATGCGGCGCGGGAAGCCTATCTTCAAAACGTCAATTTTGGTTGCTTGAATGACCCTGTTGGCAGACCCACTGAACGGGGTTTGTCGCTCATTCCTTTTGCACAAATGCATCAACTTGCAGAAGCTTATGTCATGTCATTTATGCAAGGTGTGTGGTCTGAGGGCTTGGATGCTGGCACCGATCGACACTTGGAAATCATGGTTGAGCGTGCAGGCTTGAACTGGCCCGCCGCCAAAGATATTTTAAAAAGTGATGCCAACGAATTGCTCTGGCGCGCCACAGCTGAACAAAATAGGCAGTCACTTTTTGCGCTGGGCTTGTGGGGCGTTCCCTCCTTTAAATTTGAAGATATCGCGGTCTGGGGTCAAGACAGATTCTGGATGATTGAAAAAGCCATTCGCAATCAGTTTGATTTGGCATCGCAAAATTAAGTCATGAAATTTTCAAGCAGTACCTCAAAGTTCTGGCTGGCCCTCTTGTCAGCGATGGCACTCCTTACCTGCACGCCATTGTGGGCCAAGCGCCCCAACATCGTGGTCATGCTGGCGGACGATTGGGGCTACAGCGATGTGGGCGCTTTTGGCAGTGAAATTCACACCCCTCACCTGAATCAGTTGGCGCAAACAGGCATGCGCTTTTCCAACTTTCATGTAAGCGCTTCATGTTCACCCACACGCTCCATGCTGCTCACCGGCGTTGACAACCATTTAAATGGTGTGGGCAATATGCGGGAAACCATTCCGCAGTCGCATGTTGGTAAGACGGGCTATTTGAGCGTGTTGAATCAACGCGTTGTCACCGTGTCTAGCTTGCTTCAAGACAATGGTTATCGCACCTATGCTTCTGGCAAATGGCATGTGGGCAAGGAACCTCACAACCTGCCACCAGCACGCGGCTTTGATCGCTCCTTGGTCATGGGCGACAGCGGCTCAGATAATTGGGAAACTGGCAAACTTTATTTAGACTTAACCGACAAGGTCTATTGGTACGACAACGGGCAAGAAGCCAAAATGCCCAAAGAGTTTTACTCGTCAGAGTTTTACATTAGCAAGATGCTTGAATATTTAAAGGCCGATGGCAAATCAAACAAGCCCTTCTTTGCTTATGTCGCATTTCAAGCCAACCACATTCCCGTTCAAGCACCGCAAGAATTTATCGACAAATACAAAGGCCGGTATGACGCGGGCTGGGATGTGTTGCGTTTAGAACGGCGCAACAAAGCCATTGCCTTGGGTTTGATACCCGCCAATACCCGAATGCCCGAATTGCCGTCCACGCATGTGGCTTGGAACTCTTTAAGCGCCCAGGACAAAGCGTATCAAGCACGGCGAATGGAAGTTTATGCTGCCATGGCCGAGGCCATGGACTTTCACATTGGCCGCCTCATGGCTCATTTAAAACAAACCGGTGAATTCGACAACACCGTTTTTGTTTTCCTTTCAGACAATGGCGCTGAAGCAACCGATCCCTACGCTGTCTCTTTGGGTCGCTGGTGGCTCGATCAACACTACAACCGCGACATCGACCGACTGGGCAGCAGGGGTGCTTACAGCATCATCGGCCCCAACTGGGCACGAGCCGCTACATCGCCTCTCAACACTTACAACTTTTTTGCAGGCGAAGGCGGCATTCGAGTGCCTCTGATCATTTCCGGCGTGCCCAGTGCGGCGGCCAATCATGTTCATCAAAGTCTCGCCCATGTGACCGATGTAGTGCCTACCCTGCTAGATTTAGCAGGCGTTGCCCACCCGGGGTCAGCCTACAAAGGCCAAACTGTGTATCCACTCACGGGACACAGTTTGTTGCCTGTGATGAAAGGCTCAGCCACGCGAGTACGTGGACCCGATGAAATTTTGGGTTATGAGTTGTCAGGCAACAAAGCTGTTTTCAAAGGCGACTTCAAACTCGTCAGCAACTTGGCTCCGGTGAGCGATGGCCAATGGCACTTGTACAACTTGGCGCAAGATCCTGGCGAAACACAAGACCTGCAAAAAGATTTGCCTGAATTGTTCCAAAGCTTGCAGACAGAATATGCCAAATGGGCCAAGGCCAATGGCGTACTGCCCATGCCAGACGGCTACGATCCCATTGAACAGGTCATCATCAATTCTCTGGTGTTTGTCTATTGGCCAAGACACCAATGGCACTTGGCGGGGCTGCTGGGTTTATTCTCGTTCGCTGGTGTTTGGTTTTGGCGTCGTCGGCGCCAAGACTCACGCTGAGCGCGACGCAACATTGTCATTTTCATCATGTCATCCAGCGGATATTTCGACAGTCCTTGGCCTTGTGAAGATGCAAGCCCAGACAGATTGCAAATGCCGCATCAAACAAGTGGTTTGAATTTAATCAAAGGCGAAAAACTGAGAGGCACGTCTCGCCGAACTCATATGTCCACCATGACCGTACTGGGTGCGCCTGGTGAAGTTTTTTTACTCACTCATTCGGTTTTACGGTCGCATTGGGGACAACCCACCACGGCACGTGTCAGCCTCATTGACCCCATCACGCTTCAAACAATTTGCAAGTCAAGCCCTCTGGCTGGTGGACCTATGTGGCCAGGCGGTATGGCGGTGCATGCCAATGGCCACTTGCTGGTGGTGTATGGCCGGTATGCACATCAACTCAATCGACAATGCGAACTGCTTCGCACGCTCAAACTGCCTGTGAATGAAGCTTACAACTCCTTTGTGGTGCTGCAAAATGGTTTAGTGGTCACTAAAAATCTCTCCGCTACCGCCCCAGCACAACTGACCACTTTCAATGCAGACACCCTTGAGATGGCAGCATCTACGGTGGCTTGTCCTGAGGCTTCGGTGGCGCGCTTAAGTGCACAAGGTAATACCGTTTATGTGGTGGGTGTCACGCGTATCTTTCGATACCACTGGCGCGATACTGAGCAGCGCCTTATCAAAGACCCAGATTGGGAATTCAACTATTTAAAAAATGCAAGCCAAAGCCACGGCTGGGATGTGGTGCTAGATGAACACGATGCTTGGTTCATGGACAACGGCGCTCACAATTACCTGGTTAGCATGCTGGGCGCTGGCCTCAATGCATCTGCCAACCGCTTAATTCGAGTTTCCTTAACCAACTCGGCGAACCATCAAAGCTGGCCCGTATGCGGTTTAGCAGGAGGCGCTATTACCAACCCACCACTCATTGATCAGGCACGCAAAATTGTGGTGGCCTACGACTCGGCCAATCGGCATTTAAGAGCATGGCATATTCAGCGAAATGACAATACAGACCGCTTAGAACTTGAAGAACTTTGGCACCACTCAAGTTTTGGCGCTGCCAGTCACATGTTGCTGTTTCCAGATACTGGCGAACTTTGCGTGAACGATTACAGCCGATTCAATGAACAAGTGGTCGTGCTTGACATTAAATCAGGTCAAGAAAAATCGCGCATTCGAACAGGCGGCCTCATGCAAGGCGTGGTGTTTCCTAGCGTGGGTTGGCAACGCGATTTTTATTGGTGCTCGATGGACCGGGTGACTCGGGTTCACATCAAATCTGATAAAGCTTTCGTTTGAGCAAAAACTCAGTCAAAAAAAATCACAAGCACAATATCAAACATCAAAGCACACACATGAGCAAAACAATTTTAATCACAGGTGCAGGCTCAGGCATAGGCAAGGACACCGCATTTGCTTTGGCTCAACGGGGGCACCGCGTTCTGGCCACCACTCAAACAGACGCGCAAGCCTTGAGCTTGGAACAGGATGCACGGACTTACAAAGTTGTCCTTGAAGTTTTCAAACTTGACATCACGCTTGAGCATGATCGAAAAAAATTAATGCAATACGACCTCGATGTTCTCATCAACAATGCAGCCATCGGTGAATCGGGCTCGTTGGCCGAGGTGGACATGAAGCGAGTTCGCCAATTGTTTGAAGTCAATCTCTTTTGTACTTTAGAACTCACGCAAGTGGCACTTCGCAACATGATCAAAAGAGAAAGCGGTACGGTTTTATTAGTAAGCTCCATTGCCGGAAGAGTTCCCATGCCCTTTCTCATGCCCTACAGCATGAGCAAATTTGCACTCTCAGCAGCGGGGGCTGGCCTGCGCGCCGAGATGGATCAGCTAAAGAAAAACATTCACATCTCGCTCATTGAGCCTGGCGCCATTCACACCGGCTTCAATCAGGCCATGACTGACAGCAAATATGCTTGGATGGGGAGCTCGTCCTACTTTTCACACCAAGCCGAGAAAATGAAGAAACAAGAACGTGCCACGTTCAAATTGTTGGAAGCCCGAAGCACACAGGGCATCGTGAAACAAATTATCAAAGCCTCTGAAGCCAACCGACCCAAGTTGAGATACGTCTCACCTTGGATTCAAGGCTTTGGCGTTCAACTGGCCAGAATTTTTGGAGTTTAAAAATGAGAATTAGAAAACTGGGCTCAGCCCTTATTGTGGTTGCACTTTTAACAGGCAGCTTGTACGCCTTCAGAGAACCCGTCACCATGTTCGTGGCCAAGCGCGTCACAGCGCAGCGAATGAGCAGCAACCCCATCAAAGATTTACCCGATGGCTTGCACATTGCCGTGTGTGGTGCAGGCTCCCCCATGCCTGATGACCAGCGCGGCGGCCCCTGCACCTTGGTCATTGCAGGTCAACAACTTTTTGTGTTTGACACAGGCAACACCAGTGCGCGCAACATCAACAAAATGGGTTTCAATGCAGGCAACATTCAGGGCATTTTCCTCACGCACTTCCACTCTGACCACATTGATGGCCTAGGCGAGTTGCTGCTTCAAAGATGGGTGTCCAATTCCAACACCCAACCTGTGAATGTGCACGGGCCCGAAGGTGTGGCCACTGTGGTCAATGGCTTTATGCAAGCCTACAGCTTGGACCGAGGCTATCGTGTGGCCCATCATGGCGAAGCTGTTTTACCGCAAAGTGGTTTTGGAGCTATTCCCAAAACCTTTGGACTGCAAGATGACAAAGCCACTTTGGTGTTTGAAAGTCCTGACACTCAAATTTATGCATTCAGTGTGTCGCATGCCCCCATTCATCCTGCAGTGGGATACAAAATCAAATACAAAGACAGAAGCATTGTGATCAGTGGCGACACCATACCATCAGCGCATGTAGAACGAGAAGCCAAGGGTGTAGATGTATTGATGCATGAAGCCATGTCAATGGAAATGATGACCATCCTGCAAGAGGGTGCTCATATGGCCAAGCGCGACAAGCTTGAGCAACTGATGAAGGACATTACCAACTACCACACCTCGCCTGTTGAAGCTGCGCAAATAGCAAGCAAAGCAGAAGTTGGCTATTTGATGCTTCACCATATTGCACCGCCCCTGCCCTTTCCCGGCTTAGTCGATATTTTCTTGAAAGACACAGAAAAAGCTTTCAAGGGAAAAATTCAAGTGGCCAAAGATGGCGATGTATTGAGCCTGCCGGCAGGCCAAAAAAGCATTCAGCCAAGTTCACGTTTTTAATTCACTCAGAAATCCAATCCGCAATGCGCCAGCTCCCTCAAATTAAAAATTTCCTCCGCACTCCCGAGGAAAGATTTCAAAATCTGCCTGACTTTCCGTATCAAGCCCATTACACCGACATTGGTGGCTTGCGCATTGCCTACATTGACGAAGGCCCCAAAGACGGACCCGTGGTCTTGCTCATGCATGGCGAGCCTGCATGGTCTTTTCTTTACCGCAAAATGATTCCGGTATTGGTCAATGCTGGCATGCGCGTGTTGGTGCCCGATCAAGTGGGTTTTGGCCGCACAGACAAACCCACGAAGCGCTCAGACTATACCTATGAGAACCATGTGCAGTGGATGAGCGCTTGGCTTGAATCTGTCGATGCCAAAGACATCACTTTGTTTTGCCAAGACTGGGGCTCTCTCATCGGTCTTCGCATGGTGGCCGAAATGCCAGACCGGTTTGCACGCATTGCCTTGAGCAATGGTGGCTTGCCTACGGGCAATGAAAAAATTCCTCGTGCCTTTCACATTTGGCGTGCATTTGCCATGTACAGCCCCTGGTTTCCCATTGGCAAAATTGTGCGTTTCGGATGTGCTCAAGGCTTAAGCGATGAAGCTGTAGCCGCTTACGATGCGCCCTATCCCGGCACCCGGTACAAAGTTGGCGCCAGAGTCTTTCCAACTTTGGTACCCATAGACCCTAGCAACCCAGCCAGAGAGGCCAACGAGCGGGCGTGGGACATGTACAAGGCCTGGCCCAAACCTTTCATCACCTTGTTCAGCACGCGCGACCCTGTGACGAAAGGTGGTGAAAGGATGTGGCAAAAAAGAGTGCCTGGCGCTGCGGGCCAAAACCACACTCAAATTCGCGGCGCCGGCCACTTTGTGCAAGAAGACAAAGGGCAAGAAGTGGCTCAGGCCTTGGTGGAATTTATTCGAGCCAACTAAGCACTCAAAATGCTGCTGCCCGCAAAACTGAGCTCATTGCCTTGCGCATGAGATCAGTTGCCGTAGTAAATGAACTCGTCCGTTGGCAGCGATTTTTGACGCAGATGTTTATCAATGCTGATGGCCGCCTCAGCCATTGAAGGCCAACTGGGTTTCACTTGTGTGGCATTGAAGGCTTCTAATTCTTTCTTCATACTGGCCACTCTGGCAGGCTCTTGGGTTGCCAAATTGACTTTTTCAGTCGGGTCTGTGGCCAGGTGGTAGAGCCAGTCTTTTCTGGGGTTTTGCGTCACCTGCAATTTCCAATCGCCTTTTCTGATTACCCGATACGTGTCGGTTCGCCAGAACAAAGAACGGTCTGGGCCTTTGTCGGCTGGCTTGGCGATTTGGGGTAACAAGTTAATGCCATCCATGGGCCTGTCAGTGGGCATCTTGGCGCCGGTGACAGCGGCCACCGTGGTGAAGATGTCCATGTGGTTGACAGGCAATTGCGGCTTCACACCTTTGGGAATGCCCGCGGGCCAACGCATGAACATGGGGACCCTGATACCGCCTTCAAAAAACGTGGCCTTCCAACCGCGGTACGGACTGTTCAAACCATCAAGGCCGACGTAATGTGCACCGCCGTTGTCGCTGGTAAAAATCACAATGGTGTTGTC
>CAIODE010000391.1 GCA_903856875.1 uncultured Burkholderiales bacterium | reverse complement strand
CCGCCCTCATTTGCACGCGCCGTGATTTGCCTGCACTTGGCATGAAAAAAATGCCAGACAATTACGTGACATTACTGGGTTTAATCAGCCACGAATACTTTCACACTTGGAATGTGAAGCAACTGCGGCCCGCTGAGTTTGCGCGCTATGACTACACCCAAGAAAATTACACGGAGCTTCTTTGGTTCTTTGAAGGCTTCACCAGCTACTACGATGATTTGCTGTTGCGCCGTGCCAAGCTCATTGATGACAGCACTTATTTCAAATTGATCAACAAAACCATCAACATGGTTTTGCAAGCACCTGGCAGACAAGTTCAGTCTGTGGCGCAAGCCAGCTTTGATGCTTGGGTCAAGTATTACCGACAAGATGAAAACACGCCCAATGCCACCATCAGCTACTACTCCAAGGGCGCATTGGTGGCCTTGTGCCTTGACCTTTCCATGCGCTCAGAAGGCAATGCCAACCTAGACCAGGTGATGCGGGGCTTGTGGTACCGCTGTAAAGGTGGCCCCCTCACAGAAGCCGACTTATTGGCAGAGTTGCAAGAACAAACTGGTCGCAGCTGGCAAAAAGAAATCAAGGCTTGGGTTCACAGCACGCAAGAACTACCGCTTAAAACTTTGCTCTCTTCGCACGGTGTTCTGGTGCACGAAGACCCCTCGCAAATGGCTCAACGCTTGGGCCTGCGTATCGCAGAAGTTCAAGGCGTGGTTCAAATCAAAGCTGTCTTACGTGGCGGTGCTGCCGAGAAAGCAGGCATGGCGGCTGGCGATGAATGGTGGGCAGTGGCCAGTAGCAAAGCCAAATCTACAACTTGGCGTTTGAAGAAACTAGACGACTTGACTTTGTTGTTAGGTAAGGACAAGAAAGCCAAAGCCACCATCACACGGGATCAAAAAGTGTTTGTTTTAGATTTAAACATTCCCACCGATGTTCACACTTGGCGCTTGAGTTATACCAACTCTGACCAAGCGCACAAAGCCCGAACCAGTGCATGGCTGGACGGCACTTCAAGCAACGCTTAACGGCTCTGGGTTATTTGCCGCGCAAGTCCAGCACCCGCTTGGCCTTGCCTTGGCTGCGCTCTACACCACCCTCTGGGCGCAAATCAATTTCAACACTGGAACCAATGTAAACCTTGATTTCGTGTTGCAGCATTTTCGCGGCAGCGCGGGCCTCGATGCTGTCAGGGGCAAGACCAGGGCGGATTTCCACCGCCACCTTCAAATTGTCCATCGGGCCTTCGCGCGTCAGCACGCATTGGTAATGAGGCGCCAATTCGGGGCGCTTCAAAATTAACTCTTCAATTTGCGTTGGAAAAACGTTCACACCCCGAATGATCATCATGTCGTCGCTGCGGCCCGTGATTTTTTCCATGCGCCGCATGGTTCTAGCGGTACCTGGGAGCAAACGGGTTAAATCACGTGTGCGGTATCGAATGATGGGCAAAGCTTCTTTGGTCAGGCTGGTAAAAACCAGCTCACCCATTTCGCCATCGGCTACAGGCTCGCCAGTGTCTGGGTTGATGATTTCTGGAAAGAAATGATCTTCCCAAATGGTGGGGCCATCTTTGGTCTCAATGCACTCGCTGGCCACACCCGGCCCCATCACTTCAGACAGGCCATAAATATCAACCGCATCAATGCCCATGCGATGTTCAATGGCCGCGCGCATGTCATTGGTCCATGGCTCTGCACCGAAAATTCCAATGCGCAATGAGCTGCTGCGCGGGTCAATGCCCTGACGTTCAAACTCATCGGCAATGGCCAGCATGTAGCTGGGCGTGACCATGATGATGTCGGGCTTGAAGTCTTGAATGAGTTGCACTTGGCGTTCTGTTTGACCGCCACCAAAGGGCACCACGGTCAGGCCCAATTTTTCTGCGCCGTAGTGAGCACCCAAACCGCCGGTGAACAAACCATAGCCATAACTCACATGCACCATGTCACCGGCTTGAGCACCACCAGCACGAATACTGCGTGCCACCACAGTGGCCCATGTGTCAATGTCACGCTGGGTATAGCCCACCACGGTGGGCTTGCCAGTGGTGCCACTGGACGCGTGTATGCGAGAACAAGCAGAACGTGGCACTGCAAACATGCCGTAGGGATAACTGTCTCGCAGATCGGCTTTGGTGGTGAAAGGAAACTTGGCCAAGTCGGCCAACGATTTGCAATCAGATGGGTGCACGCCAGCTGCATCAAACTTGAGTTTGTAAACCGGCGAGTTGTCGTAGGCATGTTGCAGCGTGGCCTTCAGGCGTTTGAGTTGCAAAGAACGCAACTCATCGATGCTGGCTTTTTCTATGGCCTCTAAAGGCAAGCGAGAGGGGGTGCTCATCAAAAATTCTCCGTCGTGTTTCTACTGAGTCGCTTTATTCGG
>CAIODE010000390.1 GCA_903856875.1 uncultured Burkholderiales bacterium | reverse complement strand
TTTCTCAATCACACACAATAGGCTTTATGAGACTTCTACACACCATGCTTCGCGTTGGCAACCTTCAACGCTCGATCGATTTTTACACCAAGGTGATGGGCATGACATTGCTCAAAACAACTGAGAATCCTGATTACAAATACTCATTGGCTTTTGTGGGCTATGGCAGCAACCCCGACCATGCAGAACTCGAACTCACCTTCAATTGGGGCGTTGAGAGTTATGACATGGGCACGGCCTACGGACACTTGGCCATTGCAGTGCCAGATGCCTATGCAGCGTGCGAAAAAATTCGGAATGCCGGCGGCAAAGTGACGCGTGAGGCAGGGCCAGTCAAAGGCGGCACCACGGTCATTGCCTTCATCACCGACCCCGACGGGTACAAAGTGGAATTGATTCAGCGCGACTTCGCTTAAGTTCGTTTCAATTGACTGGCCTCACGGGCCAGTTTTTCTATGCGCGCCCAGTCGCCCTGCGCCAGCGCATCTGCAGGCACCAACCAAGAGCCGCCTACACAAGCTACATTGGACAGGCTCAAAAACTCGATCGCGTTTTGCGGTGTAACGCCACCGGTTGGACAAAACCGTACATCAAAGAAGGGGCCGCCCCAAGCTTTCAGCATGGCCGGGCCACCCGCTTGCATGGCAGGGAAAAACTTCAACTCGGTAAATCCATCTTCTTGCGCCATCATGATTTCGCTGCCTGTGGCCACACCCGGCAACAATGCCAAACCTTGATCGCTGCAAGCTTGGCCTACCGCCGATGTATAGCCAGGACTCACGGCAAACTTAGCACCCGCATTGGCAGCTGCTTTGGCATCCGCAGCACTGCGAACTGTACCAGCCCCCATCACCGCATCGGGCACTGCTTTGGCAATGGCCTCCATGCAAGCCAGTGCTTGCGGCGTACGCAATGTCACTTCTAGCATGCGAATGCCACCTGCCACCAAGGCCAACGCCATGGGCACGGCATGAGCCACATCGTTCAACACAATGACGGGAATCACGGGTGCGTCTTGCATCACTTGCAGGGCGGAAAATTGGGGTGTCTTCATCGTGTTCAAAGCCATGTCAAGGCTTCCTCTTTGGCTTTCAGCGCATGCTTGCGCAATCTTGTAACTTTGTTACACGCAGAATGGTAACTCGACTTGGCACGCTTTGGCGCAACGGAAGTTACAGACAGCTTGCGAATTTCAATTCAAAATAGTGCCAAAGGTGGCCTCTTTAGCTTCAAAATAGCCTCTGCAAATCATTCTACTGACTTTGAAGTTTCCTGCCCCCCCTCATTCCGACAGGCCCGATCAATCACTCAGTGCCCCCACCAAAGAGGCCCTGTTGGCACATTGGCCTCATTCGCAAGACCTGTGGATTTTTGGTTACGCTTCCTTGATCTGGCGGCCAGAATTTGAGGTCCTCGAAAGTCACATCACCAAAGTTCCAGGTTGGCATCGCGCCCTCAAGATGTGGAGCCGAGTCAATCGCGGAACGCCAGAATGTCCTGGCTTGGTGTTTGCCTTGCTTTCAGGGGGCAGCTGCCAAGGCATGGTGTTTAGAACGCCAGCCAATCAAGTCAAAAAAACGGTTGAAAACTTGTGGTTTCGCGAAATGCCCAACAAGGTTTACACGCCGCGTTGGCTGCAATGCCCCACCCCCAATGGGCCTGTCAATGCTTTGGCCTTCACATTACCAAGAAGCAGCCCCAGCTTCACCGGCATGCTTTCCCCTGCGCAATATCAACATATCTTTCAAAATGCCAAAGGCCGATACGGCAGCACTTTAGACTACGCTCAAGAAACTTTGAACAGCTTGAAACAAAACGGCATTCACGACAAGTCCCTTGCGGCCTTGTTGAATCACGCCTAGGACTGAAAATGAACATTGCAGATTTGCGAAAAAGTTACGAAAAAGCCGAGCTGAGTGAAGACGCTTGCGCCTCTGACCCGCTCAAACAATTTGAACGCTGGCTAAACGAAGCCATTCAATCAGAAGTGCCCGAGCCCAATGCCATGACCGTTGCCACCGTGGCCAGCAACATGCGCCCCAGCACACGGAGAT